>NZ_JBFBAD010000079.1:0-47393 GCF_040682075.1 Actinoplanes sp. NPDC051411
GTGGAAAATCCGGACTGACCGCGCGCCCGCCCGGGCCGGCCGGCCCGGGCGGGCCGCATCCGATCGAGCTAGGCCGCGTCGACGTCCTCGATGAAGACCCCGCCCATCGAGCCGATGTGGCTGGCCCCGAGTTCGCCGTCGTCGATGACGACGATCTTCGGCCGGGACTTCCCGAGCACCACCCGGCGCCCGCACTGATCGTCGGTGCAGACGAAGAGGACCTCGGCGGCGTTCTCGCCCTCGCAGATCATCCGGTGCACGTTCATGATCGACCCCTCTCGGCCGTCGGTCCCTCTCTCAAATGTTCCACGGGAGCGAACAATGGACGAAATGCGACAATTATCGCCGGAGACCCGGGCCGCCCTGGTCACCCTGGCCCAGGGGTCCTGCCAGTTCCCCGGCTGCCGCACCCCTATCCTGGTTTTCCTCGGCGACGACCTCGAGGTCAACGTCGAGATGGTCCGCATACGGGACACCGATCCGGCCGGCCCGCGCTACGTCGCCGGCACGACCGCGCGCCAGCGGGACTCGTTCGCCAACCTCCTGCTGCTCTGCGTCCCGCACGGCCGGATCCTCGACCGGGACGAGAAGGCGCACCCGATCGAGCTGATCGAGACCTGGCGCACCGAGGTCGGCGACGACCTCGGGCCGATCACCCCGCGGCGGCTCGGCGAGCTGCTGACGACCGCCTTCACGGCCGCCCGGGAACAGGTCGACGAGGCGCTGACCCGGTTCGCGAGGACCGAGCCCGACGCCGCCCGGCTGCTCGGCGCGGTCATGGGCGACCTTCACCGGCAGCGCGGCCGCTACGGCGCCGATCGCCGGCTCACCTCGGCCCTGACCCAGGTGCTGGACGTTCTCACCGAGCAGCCGCGGCGGGCACCCCGCCCGGAACGGGTCAACGTCGGCTGGCGGTCAGGTCGCTGCTAGGAGAGCCCCGAGGGCGGAGGCCTGGGTGCGCCAGTCGCGCACGTTCGGGTACGCGGCGGAGCCCGCCCCCGACCATCGCTCCCCGAGCCGGTTCAGGGAGTCCCGGTCGGCGTTCCACACGCTGTCCGCCTGCGTACGCGCGTACGCCCGGTAGCTCGCCTGCCCGGTCACGTCGGCCAGCTCCATCAGGTAGCGCATGAAGATGCCCTTGAACTGTTTGGCGTTGTCGTCGCAGGTGCTGGTCGTGGCGTCACACGACTCGGTGAGGAGGCCGTTGCGGGTCAGCGGGCCGGCGGTGATGGCGGCGTCGGCGAGGCGACGGGTGGTGGCCAGCACCGCGCCGTTGCCGGTGGCCCGGTAGACCTCGACGCCGGCGCCGATCGCCAGGCCCTGGTTGTAGGTGTAGACCGTGCCGCCGTTGTTGGCGCAGCCGCCCGTCAGGCCGTCGTTGACCAGGCCGGACGCGTTGATCAGGCCGCTGCCCGTGAACCAGTTCCAGCCGGTCACCGCCCGGTTGAGCCAGGTCGTGTCGCCGGCGATCCGGTTGTGCAGACTCGCCGCCAGCCGCACGTACAGGCCGATCGTGACCGCGTTCTTGTAGGTCCGCTCCCGGTCCCACCAGACGCCGCCCCCGCAGGTCGAGGTGTCCCAGAACCCGTTGACGTAGTTGGCGATCACGGTCGCCTCGCTGAGGTATTTCGGGTCGCGCGTCAGGTCGTACGCCTGCACCCAGGCCAGCCCCCACCAGGCCGCGTCGTCCACCGCCCGGCTGATGAAATCGCCCTCGATCGGATCGGTGCTCTTCTGGCCGGCCGGGAAGGCGGCCTTGTCGACCGTGAAGCTGCGGTCGACCACCCACAGGTAGTCGGTGCGGCCGCTGCGCCGCATCCACGCCATCAGGGCGGTGAGCGCGTCGGCCGAGTTCCACCAGCTGGACAGCCACCACGCGGTGTCGGGCTGGTAGGCCCACACGAGCGCGTCGGCGGCCGCCGCGGCGCGGTCGTTCGCCGGCCGCGCCCACGCCGTACAGGAACCGTTGTTGCCGGTGACCGCCCGCTCAGGAGCGCGGCGATGAGGACGAGGGCTGCCTTCATGACTAACGTATAGGCGTACGTGAATGCCTTGAGCAACGAACGTTGCCCGATCACCCTCGGGGTCGGCCCTTTGAAGACGGGGTGCCGCGGGCGGCACCCCGTCGTTGCTCAGCTGGCGTCGGCGAGCGCCGCGATCGCCGCGGCGGCCTTGAAGTACTTGTTGCGGCCCAGCTCACCGATGGTCTTGATGCCGAGCGCCTGACGGATCAGCTGTCCGCCGCTCTCGCTGACGCCGGCCAGCGCCTCCACCGGGGCGTCCGCGATCTCGGCCAGCGACTTGTCCTGCCAGCCCTTGTCGACGATCGACGTCAGATCCACGGTGCCTGCCATAGTTCCTCCTAGAAACGGCAGAAATCCACTATGGATTCCTCTTTGCCGGATGCGGAGCCTACCCGATCTTGTTGAAGGCGAGGTTTCAGGCCAGCGGCGCCAGTCCGGCGCACTCCGATCGCGGGAAAGTCGGCGCGGCCTTGAGAACGTCATCGCATCCGCCCGCCGCGGTCCGGGCGACCGTCGCCCAGCCGTCCCCCTCATAACGCAGGAAGTAGCGCCGGACGCGGGCGTTCGACTGACACCCCGGCCGGCCGCCGACCCCGCACGCGTCCGGGTCGTCGGGCACGGTCATGACCATCCAGGTGCCGTCGCAGGACTCGACGTTGCCGCGGGAGTGACGGGACACGTCCATGTGCGCCACCACGTCCTGGGCCAGGTCCGGATCGCAGTGGCCCGGGGGGACCTCGCACTTCTTGCCGCTCCCGCAGAGGGTGTAGGCGCCGTTCCTCCTCACCCACACCTGCTGGTTGATCGACAGGAGGCGGTTGCCGAGCGGCTTCTCCGCGGTGAGCACGACCTTCGCCGGCGCGAAGGACGGGCAGCCCGTCCCGGTCGTGTCCTGCACGACGGTGGCGTAGACGACCTTGCCGGTCTCCTCACGCCCGTCGATGCGCGCGTCGGCCGAGCAGCCGGACGCCCCGGTCTGCGCCGTGACGCTCACGGTCACGCTTTCGGCGCCGGGACCGGCCGAAACACCCTTCACCTGAACCGGGGCGGTGACCGGGACCGGAGGGGCATCGCTCGCCGGCTTCGGCGACGACCCGGCGCAGCCGGCCATCCCCAGCACGGCGACGGTGAGGGCACAAAGGACGGAAGGAAGGCGATTCACAGCCCGCCATCCTTCCATCGGCGCCTACTTCCCGTGGACGGTGATCGCCACCTCGGCGTCGGGATGCTGGACGCTGTGGCAGGTGTAGGCGCCCGGCTTGTCGAAGGCGAGAATCTGCGTCTCACCCTTCTCCAGCCGCGTGTTGTCGCCGTTGCCGCCCGGGTCGGGGTCGCAGAGGATGCCGTGGGCGGCCCCCGACTTGTTGACCACGGTGAAGTTGGCGGTCGCGGCGACCTCCAGCTTGGCCGGCGAGAAGGCGTACCCGTCCTTGATCGTGAGGGTCGGCTCGGGCGTGCCGCAGCCGCTGTCGCCCGACACCGTCACGTGCATCTCGGCGTCGCCGGCCGAGACCGTGAACTTCCCCGCCTTCGGAAACTGGACGACCTGCTTCTCCTTCCTGCCGAGCACGCTGGTGACCAGCCCGGCGTCCGGCGAGTCGACCAGCTTGAACGTCTTGTCCGACTTGTTGGTGACGAAGATGAAGGCGCCGCGCTGAAGCGACAGGTCCTCCGGGCTGATCGACCCGTCCGACCCGATCGTCACCTTGCTCGCCTTGGTGCAGTCCGCTCCCCCACCATCGCCGCCCGCCGCCGGCTGCCCGGTCGCCGTGCCCCCGCCGTTGCCGCTGTCGCCGCCATTTCCGGCCGCCGGGGCGGCGGCCGGGGCGGTCGGCGCGCAGGCCGTCAGCGTCAGAAATGCCATCACAAGGCCGGCTGCCTGCCGTCGCACCAGGAATCCTCCAGAGCCCGCGTCGGCCGGGGATCCCCGGCCGCAGTGCACTACGGCCCGGCCGGACGATGAGTTCAACCCGGCCCACTACTTCCGGCGGTCAGCCGGTCCGCGGGATGGCCCGGGAGTTGTACAGGTAACGGCCGTCCCGCAGGAACCTGATCAGCGGGTATATGCCCTCGTCCTTCTCCACGCCGATGAACACGCCGCCCGGGGCGTCCAGAGGCACGTACCGCATCGTGATCGGCTCGTCTTCGACCTCCCGGGATATGCCCTTCGGTATGTACGTGACCTCCAGGGCGCCGTCGGCCGGCTTCACCTCGTAGTCCGCCATGGGCGACGAGTAACGACCGGTGAGCGGCTCGGCCGGGGCCGGGCTCGCCGGGGGCACCGGGCGGGCCGGCACCTTCAGGCCGGCCGTGGCGGCCAGGACCGCGTCCAGCACCTCGTCGATCAGGGCCGGCCCGTCGCCGCCGTTCGTCATGATCGCGACCACCACGTCACGGCCCGGCACCACTCGCCAGCACGCGCGCTGGCCCGGTGTGCTGCCGTCGTGGCCCACCACCGGCACGCCGTCGACGTCGAAGAGCATCAGGCCGAGACCCCAGCCGTACGCCGCCCGGGCGCCCATGTCGGGCAGGGTGATCTGGGCTTCCCGCATCGCCGCGAACGTGCCGGACGGCAGAATCCGGGGGCCGTCCCCGGCCACCCCGTCGGCCAGGAACATGCGGCCGAACCGGACCAGTTCGCGCGCCGCCGCGCTCGGGGTGGAGCCGGCCGGGGCGTTGGACCGGGGCAGCTGCCAGCGCGGATACACCTTCTTCGCGTCGCCGATGTGGCCGGCCGCGACCCGGAACAGGACGGCCTCCTCGGCGTACAGCGCCATGTGGGTGACGCCGAGCGGCTCGATCACGTGGCGGCGGAGGGCCGACTCCCAGGTGGCGCCGCGCAGCCGCGCGGCCAGGGCACCGAGCGCCACGTAGCCCGAGTTGCAGTAGGAGAAGAGCGCGCCGGGCGGGGAGACCTGCCGCGCGTTCGCCCGCATGAACTCGACCAGCCTGCCGGCCGCGTCATCGCCCCGGCCGGTGTCTTCGAACAGGTCGCCGTCGAAGCCGCCGGTGTGCGCGAGCAGCTGCCGGACGGTCACCGCCTCGGACGCGTCCGGGTCGAGCACCCCGAACTCGGGCAGGTAGCGGCGGACGGGCTCGTCCAGGTCGACCAGGCCCTCGCCGGCCAGCTGCATGATCAGGGTCGTCGTCCAGACCTTGGTGACCGACCCGATCTGGAAGACGCTGTCGGGGGTCGCCTCGACGCCGGTGCTGAGGTTGACCACCCCGGTGGCCGCCTCGGCGAGCTCGCCGGCGGCCCCGACGGCGACCGCCACCCCGGGCACCCCGTGCCGCTCGGCGGCCTCGTCGATCCACGCCTGCAATTCGGGGAGCAGCGCCATGCCGACCACCGTACCGGTTTCGCAGCGGAGATCGCCTTTCACCTCGGGCGACTACCAGAGAGACATCGACGTCCAGGAATGCGGCTAATACGTGACCGACGGGCATGCCGAATATCGGTCAGGCGCGGCCAGCAGCCGATCGGCCCACCGTTGCCGCGTTCGCCGCGCCTCACCGGATCCTCACGTCGGGCCGTCACTCATCAATGCGGGCTGCGCCCTCAGCCAGGTATGGCGTCGAATCGGAGCCCGAATCTTCACCCTGGTGGCGACGGTCGCCGTAAGCGCCCCATTCTTTGCCGCGAGCGATGCCCGAACGGTGGTCGACTGGACGTTGATCGGCCTGCAAGTCGGCGCTGGGTTCGTCCTTTTCTGGCTCGAGATGAACAAGCCGTCACCAAAGCGGAAGGAGCGCCGACAACGGCCCTTTCCCCTCCCCGGCGGCGCAGACTCAGCTGGAATGAACTAGGCGCTCCCTGGCGGGACGTACCTGCCGACTACAGCCCCTGCTGGCAGCGTGACGGCACCTGCGACATCGTCCTGGCCGCTACCCGGACCAGCGTCGACGCCGAGGGCCGCATCATCGGGGACGTCAGCATCGATTCGATGACCAGCCAGCCGTCCTGACCATCACAGCCATCTGCGAATGGCTCTGACTCATGAAAACGCCCTAGTTCGCGACGTCCTTGGTCAGGAAGTTGGCCCACGCGGCGCCCAGCAGCACCACCAGATAGACCAGCTGAATGCCCGCGCCCCGCTCGATGTCGCGCCACAACACCGGCTCCCGGAAGAAGTCGATCCAGGCCAGCCAGTAGCGGGTCGGCAGGTAGGGCCGGATCGCCGCCGCCGCGTCCAGTGTGACCAGCACCTGGCTGGTCACCAGCACGGCCAGCGCGCCCATCGCCGCGCCCAGGGCCGAGTCGGTCACCGTGGACAGGAACAGGGCGATCGCCGCCACGCTGAGCATCGAGACGACGATGTAGGCGACCGTGCCGAGCAGCCGCAGCAGCAGCCCGAACGGCGTGATCGTCACGCCGGACAGGGAGGTCACGTCGGCCGGCAGCGCCACCCCGGCCGCGGTCGTGGTCTGGCCGAACAGCAGCGTGCCGGTGAGGTAGGCCGTCACCAGGACGGCCCCGATCGCGAACAGCACGAACGTGACCAGCGACAGCAGCTTGGCGATCAGGAGGCGGGTGCGGGAGACCGGGCGGATCAGCAGGTAGCGCAGGGTGCCCGCGGAAGCCTCGCCGGCCACCGCGTCGCCGGCCAGCACGGCCACCGAGACGGGCAGGAAGACCGGCAGGACCAGGGCCATCGCGGCGGCCGGGTAGAGGGCGCCGTTGCTCAGGACGGCGGACAGGAACGCGCCGCCCTGGCCCGGCGGGGGCGGGATCCTGGTGGTGGCCAGGAAGATGGCCACGATCAGGGGCAGGCCGCAGAGCAGGCCGGTGATCACGTAGGTGCGGGGGCGCCGGAACAGCTTGGCCAGTTCGACGCGGATCATGCGACCCGGTCCGAGCTGGTCGTGGTCGCCTCGAGTACGACGTCTTCGAGGGTGCGGCGCTGCGCCGAGATTCCGGTGACCGCGATGCCGGCCTCGACGAGCCGGGCGTTCAATGCTCCGGGGTCGTCGTGCCGCACGGTGAGTGTTTCGCCGGAGATGTCGGCGACGCGCCCGTCGAGCATCTCCACCACCCGGGACGGCGTCGGCGTGGTCAGCACGACCTGCCCGGTGAAGGCGCGCAGCTGATCCAGCTGGTCCTGCACGACGAGCCGCCCCCGGTCCATCACCCCGACCCGGGTGCACAGGGCGTCGATCTCTCCCAGCATGTGGCTCGACAGGAAGACCGTGGTGCCCTCGCTGTTCAGCGAGGCCAGCAACTCGCGGATCTCGCGGATCCCGCGCGGATCGAGGCCGTTGGTCGGCTCGTCGAGGATCAGCAGCCGCGGCTGGCGCAGCAGCGCCCCGGCGAGCCCGAGTCGCTGCCGCATTCCCAGCGAGTAGGCCTTCACCGGCCGGCGGTCGATGCCGCCGAGGCCCACCCGCTCCAGTGCCTCGCCGACCCTTCGGCGCCGATTCCGGCGCCGGCTGCCGGGTCCGGCCGCGTCGAACAGCGCCAGGTTCGTGCGCCCATTCAGGTTCCCGTACGCGCCGGGGCCCTCGACCAGCGCACCGATGTCCGGCAGGACCTCGCGTACGCGCCGGGGCACCGCACGGCCCATCACCTCGATCTCCCCGCGCGTGGCGAAGACCAGCCCGAGCAGCATCCGGACCAGCGTCGTCTTGCCCGAGCCGTTGGGGCCGAGCAGCCCGTAGCGGTCGCCCTCGCGCACGTCGAGCCCGACTTCGTCGACCGCGACCGTGTGCCCGTACCGCTTGGTCAGGTCGTGGGTGGTGATCATCGACCGCGCTCCGCCAGGCTGCCGGCGACCCGCTGCATGAGTGGCGGCCCGACCAGGCCGGCGACCAGGAACACCCGGTCGCCCGTGCGGACGGCGAGCACGCTCAGCAGCCCGGTCGCGATCAGGGACGCCTCGCTGTCTCCGGGCACGGTCACCTCCTGGCCGTACGTCTGGATCTGCTGGTACGCCTGGCCGCCGTAGCGCCCGGGCAGCGCGACGACGACGACCGACGCCAGGCCCGTCCCGTACACCGCGACCGCCGACAGGCCCGCCACCGAGTCGCGGCGCGGGAGCCCGGCCAGGCCGGCGGGCAGGAAGGCCGGCCGGCGCCGGTTGATCGCGCTGATGATGTCGGGCGCCTCGGTGACCGTGTAGCCGATGCCGGGCCGGGGCGCCGGCGGGGTCAGCACGGCCGCGTCCGGCGAGCTGAAGTGGATCTCGAGGAAGCGGGTGACGAAGACCGGGCGGGTGCCGCCCTTCGCCGTGATCTCGGCCTGCACCGGCAGCCCGTGCGCCGGGTCGGCCCAGATGTCGACGTGCGCGACCGTGGTGTCGGGGCCGGCCGGCACCAGCCGCAGGCCGGCCGCGTCGACGCCGGCGATCCGCCTGGCCGGCAGCGGCTCGACCCGGTCGGTGGCCGCGATCGACAGCACCCGGCGCGCCAGTTCGGGCGGTGTCAGGTCGGCGGCGCGGGGCAGGCGCACGCTCTGGTCGCCGACGACCCGGGTCAGCTGGTTGTCGCCGAAGTCCCAGGTGAACTGGGCGTCCGGGGTCTGGTAGAGGTCGCGTTCGGTGCCCTCGCCGAGCACGTCGACCCGCCAGCGGTCGGGCCCGGCATACCAGGTGCGCATCTCGGTGACTCCGCTGACCAGGGCCGTGACCTGGGACAGGTTGGGCAGCGAGGGGAGAGGCAGGAGACCGGAGCTCTGCGCGTACCCCTGGAAGGCCTGGCCCGCGGAGGCCGCGACGCGGGCGCGGAGCGTGCCCACATCGATGCCGGCCGCCCGGACCGGCCATCGGCCGACGGCGATCGGGATCGCCGCGAGCACGACGATCAGGCCCAGCACGAGGCCCCACCGGCGCAAACCCGGCCCGGTGACGACGGTGCGGCTGGTCCCCATAGGCCGCCAAAGCTACCTCGGGCTTGGTGGAATGTTCATCGAATGCACGCTGCGGCCAGCGCGGGTGCGGTCCAGCGTGTCCCCGAGGGCTTCTCCTACCGGACCTTCGGCGCGGCCGGGACCCGGATGAACGACGGGCTGCCGACACCCCCGGCTCACGACGGGCAGGCGGTCTTCGCCGCCGGCTCCGGGCGGGTACGCCTCGTCCGCAACCACGAACTCGACCTCGACCTCCCGGGCGTGACCCGGAAGGCGCTCGGTCCCCGTAACGCCTACGACCGGGCCGCGCCGGCCGGCTGCACGTCGTCGCTGTACGACCTGTCGTCGGGCCGCCTGCTCGAGAGCTTCCTCGTGCTCAACGGCACGCTGGACAACTGCAGCGGCGCCCACACCCCGTGGGGTTCGTGGCTGTCCTGCGAGGAGACCACCGACGGCGTCGGCGCGGGTTACGAGAAGCCGCACGGGTACGTCTTCGAGGTACCGTCGTCGAGCCGGGGCCCGGTCACCCCGGAACCGCTGAAGGCGATGGGCCGCTTCGAGCACGAGACCGCGCCGGTCGACCCGGCCACCGGCATCGTTTACATGACCGAGGACAACGGCGACCCCCACTGGGTCGACATCGACGAGCCCGACCCGTCCGACGCCGAGGACAACCCCGGTTCGGTCTACTCGCAGGGCCGGGCCGAGGGCGGCTGCCGCTTCCTCGGCCTGGAGGGCTCGGCGTGGACGGTCGGCGGCGTGACGTTCGTGGCCAGCGAGGCCGGCGATTCGCAGAAGACCCTCAACCAGCCCGACACCGTCGGCGTCTCCCCGGATGGCACGGTCTTCCTGGCCGAGGACGGCGACGGCGAGGACGCCGACGGCGGCGACAACTGGCTGCGCGTGCTGACCCCGCGGGGCGGCATCGCCAACCTGGCCCGGGTCATCGAGCCGCTCGACCTGCACTACTGGGACCCGTCGGACTTCCCCGCCCCCGGCCCGACCGGCGCCTCGGAGCTGGCCGGGGCCGCCTTCACCGCCGACGGCCGGCACCTGTTCATCAACGTCCAGTACCCGGGCGTCACGTGTGTGATCACCGGTCCCTGGCATCTCGGTGTCTGATCGCGCCCCCGTCGTTCGTAGTAGAGATGAAAGGCTGACCCCACGACGACAGGAGTGACCCCGATGGCGCAGTACCTGATGTCCGTCCTCAGCGACTCGACCGAGTTGGCGAGCGACGAGGAGGCGGCCGCGATCGACGTCTTCAACGCCCAGATGCAAGCCGACGGCCACTGGGTCTTCGCGGGCGGCCTCGCGGGACCCGGCAACTCGACCGTCGTCGACGCCCGCTCCGGGGACGCCGTCTTCACCGACGGCCCCTTCCTGGAGTCGAAGGAGTTCATCATCGGCTTCTGGATCATCGAGGCGCCGCACCTCGACGTGGCGCTGAAGCTCGCCTCCGGCGGCTCCAAGGCGTGCAACCGCCGGGTCGAGCTCCGTCCCGTCCTGTGACCGCTTTCGACGAGGCCGTCACCCGGGTCCACCACGAGGAGTGGGCCCGGGTGGTCGCGGCCCTGACCAGGCGTTTCGGCGATCTCGACATCGCGGAGGAGGCGGCCGCCGAGGCGTTCGCGGCCGCCGTCGAACGCTGGCCGGCCGACGGCCTGCCGCCGAACCCGGGCGCGTGGCTCACCACCACCGCCCAGCGCAAGGCCATCGACCGCCTCCGGCGCGAGGCCAGACGCGACGAGAAGCACCGGGAGGCGCTGATGCTCTTCGACACCCCGGAACCGCTGGGTGCCATAGACGACGACCGGCTCCGCCTGATCTTCACCTGCTGCCACCCGGCGCTCGCGATGGAGGCCCGGGTGGCGTTGACCCTGCGGATGGTCGGCGGGCTCACCGTGCCCGAGATCGCCCACACCTTCCTGGTCGAGGAGACGGCGATGGCCCGGCGCATCACTCGCGCCAAGGCGAAGATCAAGACCGCGAAGATCCCGTACGGGGTCCCGCTGCGCGACGACCTCCCGGCCCGGGTGACCGGCGTGCTGGCCGTGCTTTACCTGATCTTCAACGAGGGCTACCTGGCCTCGAACCCGGCCTCCGACGCGGTCCGCGCCGACCTGACCGCCGAGGCGATCCGCCTGACCCGGCTGGTGCGCACGCTGCTGCCGGCCGACGGCGAGGCGGCCGGGCTCCTGGCCCTGATGCTCCTGACCGAGGCCCGCCGCACCGCCCGGGTGTCGCCGACCGGTGAACTGGTCACCCTCGACGACCAGGACCGGGCGGTCTGGGACCGCGCGCTGATCGCCGAGGGCCACGCCCTGGTCCGCGCCCGCCTGGCTGCGGGCGAGCCACCGGGCCGCTACCAGATCCTGGCCGCCATCAACGCCGTCCACACCGACGTCCGCGACTGGTCCCAGGTGGTCGCCCTGTACGACCAGCTGGTCCACATCGACCCGTCCCCGATCGTCCGGCTCAACCGCGCGATAGCGGTCGCCGAACTGGACGGCCCGGAGGTCGCGCTGGCCCTGATCGACAAGCTGCCGCTGTCCGGTTACCGCGCCTACCACGCCACCCGGGCCGATCTGCTGCGCCGCCTGGACCGCCGGGCGGAGTCGCGGGCGGCCTACGACCGCGCCATCGACCTGACCGGCAACACCGCCGAGACGGCCTTTCTGATCCGCCGCCGCGACGAGCTCAGCGGGTGAGCCGGCCGGTTTCGGCGGGGTAGCGGGGGTTCGAGGGCAAGACTAGGGTTGCGGCGTGTCCGATGAGGCTTACACGCAGTGGCGTGTGTGCATTCGGGACGAGCGGGGGTCGGCCGTCGGAGGCGGTGTGGTGCTCGGGGACAGGCACGTCCTGACCTGCGCCCATGTGGTCACGGCGGCGGTGGGTGGTCCGTCGGCCGCGGTGCCGGTGGATTTCGTGGCGCGGCCCGGTCTCGCCCCGCAACGTGCGCGGGTCGTGCGCGACGGCTGGTTCCCGCCGCTCGCCGACGAGAGCGGTGACCTCGCGCTGCTGGAGTTGGCCGAGCCCGTGCCGCACGGCACCGGCCGGCTGCTGCGACGGGTGTCGCTCGGTGCGCGCCACCAGGTGCGGGTGTGCGGGTTCCCCGGCGAGGCGCCGACCGGGCTGTGGGTGCGCGCGTGGATGGAAGGCGAGTGTGGACCCGGCGAGGAGTGGATCCAGCTGACCGCCACCGGAGGCGGCCCGCAGGTGCAGGAGGGATTCAGCGGCACACCGGTGTTCCACGACGCGAGCGGTTCGGTGGTCGGCGTCGTGGTCACCCGGCCGGCCCGGGCCGATTCGACGGTGTCCTACATCGTGCCGGTGGAGACGATCCTGTCCTACCTGCCCCGCACCCGGGACTGGGTGAGCGGCGACTCGGGCGTCGACGGCAGCTTCCGGGCCCTGGCCGACGCGTCGCGGGCCGATCAGGCCATGGTGGACAGACTGACCCGGTTCTTCGGCCACGGCGCCGCGGGCGGGGTGATGATCCTGGTCGCCGAGCCGGGCTCGCCGACGCTGGACACGCTGCGCGACGTCGTCGCCCGCTCCAGCCGCGAGCGCCGTCCGGTCGACAGCCGTCCCTCCGGGCACGACTCCTCCGCCCGGCCGGATCCGCTGCTGGGCAGCATCGACCTGGCGCTGGACGTGTCCGGCAAGACCGCCGCCGAGGTCTCCGGCCGCATCTCGACGTGGATGAACACCGGCGGGGCCCCGACCGAGAGGTTGATGGACAGCCTCGCCGGGCGGCCGCCCCCGATGAACGTGGTGCTCGACGGCATCGACGCCGCCGCCGAGCCGCACCAGCTCGTCGACGAGGTGGTCGGGCCGCTGACGGCCCAGGCGGCCGAGCAGGACCGCCGGCTGCTGCTGACGTTCCGCGACAGTGCCTCGCCCAGCCTCTACCGCGCCGCGCTACGCCTGCTCGCGGCCCGGATCGACCAGGTCCGCGACGCCGAGCGCGAGGCCCGGGAACGCCACGAATTCGTCGCGGCGCGGGTCGCGCCGGTGCCGGAGCCGGCGTTGCGGAGCCCGTCGCTGCGGTTGCGGCTCACCGCTCTGCGCGCGGCCGCCGACCGGCCGGGGAAGACCCCGCTGCTGCCGGCGCTGGAGTCGTGCCAGCGCGACGCGGACCGGGCGTTGGACGACGCGTTGCGCGTGCGGCACCGCCTCGACGAGAGCCTCGATGCCCGGGACCGGCTCCGGGACCGGCTCGACGGCTACCGGGCACGCTGCATCGATCACGGGCTGACGGAGGACACCGACTTGGCCGAAATCTACGGGCAGGCGCGTGAGCTGCTCTGGAGTGGACAATGTGACCTGTCCCGCGGCGCGGAGCTGCTCGACAGCTACGCCACGCTGATCCGGGCCCGTCTCAGCGACCGCACGAACGGGTCGGCGCGGCGATGAGCGAGAAGTGCAACCGGCCGGGCTGTGACGGCACAGTGGACAGCACCGGCTTCTGCCAGATCTGTTTCCGCCGCCCGCTGCCACCGGGCACGACCCCGCCGGTCCCGCGCGCCCGCCCCACCGGCGGCCCGGTCGGCGGCGGGGTTCCCGGGTCCGTCCCGTCGACGCCGGCCCGCACGGCGTGGCTGGTGCCGGAACTGGTGTCGGTGCCGGTGCCGGAGCCGCCCGACCCGAGCGAGCACGTGCTCGCCGACCCGCAGGTGCCGGAGCCGAGCCGGGTCTGCGCCAACTGCCACAGCACCGTCGGCCGGTCGTACGCCGGGCGCCCGGCGGTGCTCGAGGGCACCTGTCCGTACTGCGAAACCCCGTTCTCGTTCGTGCCGAAGCTGCGGGCCGGCCAGCTGGTGGCCGACCAGTACGAGGTGGTCGGCTGCGTGGCGCGGGGCGGGCTCGGCTGGGTCTACCTGGCCAAGGACACCCACCTGGACGACAACTACGTCGCGTTGAAGGGCCTGATCACCAACGACGAGGTGGCGCTGCGGCTGGCGGTGGCCGAGCGGCGGTTCCTCACCTCGATCGACCACCCCAACATCGTGCGGATCTTCAATTCGGTCACTCATCGCGACCCGGAGACCGGCGGCGAGACCGGCTACATCGTGATGGAGTTTCTGACCGGGCAGTCGTTGCAGGAGATCCGCGCGGCGGCGGTGCTCGGCGACGCGCCGCTGCCGCTGGAGCACGTGCTGGCGTTCGGCCACGAGATCCTGGCCGCCCTGGAGTACCTGCACGATCGCGGAATGCTCTACTGCGACATGAAGCCGGCCAACGTCATCCGCTGCCCCGACCGCGTCAAGGTGATCGATATCGGCGGCGTCCGGCGCATCGATGACACCGACTCCCCGCGCGTCGTCACGCCCGGCTACATCGGCAAGACCGAGGTCGAGCAGCGTGGCCTGACGGTGCGCTCCGACATCCACACCGTCGGGCGCACCCTGGAGGAGATGCTCGCGGTCAGCCAGCCGGCGGACGCCGGCGACCCGGCCGCCGCCGACGTCGGCTTCGCGGTCGAGTCCATCCGCAAACTGATCAACCGCGCGATCGCGCCCTATGACGACCGTTTCGCCACCGCCGCCGAGATGAACCGCCAGCTCAAGGGTGTCCTGCGGGAGTTGCTGTCGCTGCGCACCGGCCGCGGTCACCCCGAGCCGTCGCAGGTGTTCGCGCCGACGCCGGTGCTGCTCGACGACGGGCTCGGCGCGATACCCGGCCTCCGGTTGTGGACGCGCCGGCCGGCCGGCCCGCTCGACATCGGCCGTCCCACGCCCTCCACCGTGGTCGTCTCCCTGCCCGAACCGCTGCTCGACCCGTCCGATCCCGGGATCGACCTGCTGGCGACCGTGAACGCGAACAACCCCCAGGATCTGATCGACAAGCTCTCGGCCGTGGAAGCCGACTCGGTGGAGATCCAATTCGCACTCTGCCGCGCCCACCTCGCCGTCGCGGCGCGGGAGCGGCCACCCTCGCCCGTCACCTACGAACGGGCTGCGCGGCACCTCGACGCGGCCGTCGCCGCGCTGGAAGACCGGGCGCCGCACGACTGGCGGGTCGACTGGCACCAGGGCCTGTCCGCGCTGGCCCGCGACGATGTGCCGGCCGCCCGGGAAGCATTCGGCGCGGTGAGCGGCGCCTGCCCGGGCGAGATCGCGCCGAAGCTGGCCCTGGGCTACTGCGCCGAGCAACTGAAGAATCCGGACGATGCCGGCCGCTACTACCGGGCGATCTGGCGGCGCGACCGCAGCGAGGGCGGCGCCGCCTTCGGGCTGGCCCGCATCGCCCTGGTCAACGGCGACCGGGCGACGGCGGTGGCGATCCTCGACGAGATACCGAGGGTGTCCCGGCACTACGAACCGGCCCGGATCGCCGCCGTGCGCATCCTCAGCGGCCGGCTGCCGGACAGCAGCCCCTCGGCGGCCGATCTGGCGGAGGCGGCCCGCCGGCTCGCCGAGCTGCGCCTGGACGGTGGCGCGGCGACCGGCGAATCCCGGGAACGGCTGACCGCGATCGTGGCGGCCGCCGAGTTGGAACACGCATGCGAGCATGACCACAAAGGACCGTCCGGGTCCTCGGAAGCCGGACTGTCCGAGGCCGAACTGCGCGCCCGGCTGGAGCGATCGCTACGGGCGCTGGCCGCGCAGGCCCGCACCCGCGACGACCACGGCATCCTGGTCGATCTGGCCAACGGGGCGCGAAGCCGGAGCCTGTGGTGACGGCACCGCCGGGCGGCGCCCGCCGGGAAGGGGAGGACGTGGAGACGGAGCCGGGCGTCGACTTCGAGATGCAGATCAGCCAGAACAAATACCGGTCACCGACCGACACCGGCATGGCCGCCGTGCTGACCGTGACCTCCCGCGGCCCGCACACCGAGGCACCCGCCACCGCACCGGTCGGCGCCGCGGTGGCGATCCTGGTGGACTGCTCGGGTTCGATGGCCAACCCACCGCTGAAGATGAGCGCCGCCCAGAAGGCCACCACGGCGGCGATCGACGCGGTCCGCGACGGCACCCGCTTCGCGATCGTCGCCGGCACGCACACCGCCCGGGTGGTCTACCCGCTCACCACGGAGATGGCCGTGGCCGGCCCGCAGACCCGGCACGAGGCCGCCCGTGCCGTCCATCACCTGTTCGCCGGTGGCGGCACCGCGATGGGCACCTGGCTCGCCCTCGCCGACACGCTGCTGGAACAGCATCCCGGGCTGGTCCGGCACGCGATCCTGCTCACCGACGGCTTCAACGAGCACGAGACCGCCGCCGATCTCGATCAGGTGCTGGCCGCCTGCCAGGGCCACTTCGTGTGCGACGCCCGGGGCATCGGCGAGGACTGGGACCACCACCAGCTGCTGCGGATCACCCAGGTACTGCGCGGCAACGCCGAGGCGATCGGCCATCCCGGCGATCTGGTCGCCGACTTCCAGGCGGTGATCGACCGTACGATGCACCGCCGCGTGCCCGCCCTGCGGGTCCGGGTCCGGACCACACCCGGCGTCCGGGTCCGCGCGCTGCGGCAGGAGACGCCGACGCTGATGGACCTGACCGAACACGGCCGCACCGTCGACGAGCGGACCACCGAGTTCGACACCGGTTCCTGGGCCGGCGACGAGGACCGCGAGTTCCTGCTCGACCTGGCCATCACCTTCCGCGCCGACGGTGCCCCGGCCGACCTCGACGAGGACCTGCTGGCCGCCCGGGTCGACCTGGTGGTCGACGGAACCCCGCGCGGCGACCCCCAGCCGGTGGTCGTGCACTGGACCGACGACGTGGTCGCCTCGACCCGCATCGACGCCGGCGTCGCCCGGGCCACCGGACAGGAGGCCCTCAGCGCGGCGATCGCGGACGGCTGCGACGCACTGCTGGACGGCGATCTCGCGGCCGCCACCGGCTACTTCCAGTCCGCGCACGACATGGCGCACACGCTGGGCGCCACCGAGATCCTGCACCGGCTCGGCGGCCTGGTGGACATCGACGGAGACGGCCGGGTCCGGGTTCGCGGCGACTGGAACCGGAGCGCCCTGTTGCGGGTGGCGGTCAGCTCCGTCATGTTCCCCGGTGACGAGAGCCGGGAGGGGGCCGGGGCCCCGGTGCGGTCCAGGGTCGTCACCGGGCCCGACCTGCGCTGCCCCCGGTGCGAACGGCTCTGGCCGCCGGGCACCCCCGCCTGCGAGGCCTGCCGGCGGGCGCTGGTTCCGGTGACCGGCCCGGAAGGCACCGATGACTAGCCCATCCGTGCCGACTCCGGCAACGACGAGCACCACCCGGCGCACCCTCTGGCGACTGCTTGCGGCGCTGCTCGGGCTCACGGTCGCGGTGCTGGCCGCCTCGGTGTCGGTGATGGCCGGCACGAGCCGCACCGCGGAGACGGTACGCAGCCGCAGCGCCCCGTCCATCCTGGAGCTGGCCGGCGTCCGCACCGCGATGATCCGCGCCGACGCGGCCGCCATCGACAGCTTCCGCACCGGCCGGGCCCGGCTGGCCGGCCCCGGCGACGACTACCAGCGCTACCTCGCCACCGCTACCCAGGGCCTGGCCCAGGCGGCCGGTGACATCGTCGCCGGCGAGACCAGCAGCCTCCGCATTCAGCTGGTCGAGGGGCAGATCGTCAGCTACACCGGTCTCGTCGGGCAGGCCGACGCGCACTACCGGCAGGACAGCCACGACAGCCTCGCCACCGACTACCTGTGGTACGCCTCGCTGATGCTGCACGACGACGGCGGCATCCTGGACCAGATCGACGGCCTGACCGCCGACGAGTCGTCGGCGCTAGCCGGCCGGCTGTCCTCGGGCTGGCTCAGCCCGGCCGCGACGCTGCTGTGGGTCGTGCCGATCCTGGCCCTGCTGGGCGCGCTGATCTACACCCAGCGGTTCCTGCGCGTCCGGTTCCGGCGGCGGCTGAACGCCTGGCTGCTGGTGGGCACGGTGCTGCTCGTGGCCCTGGCCGGGGGCACCTCGTTGGCCCTGGTGTCCAAGTCCCGGCTCGCGCAGACCCGCACCGCGCTGACCGGCGCCGAGCAGCTGGCGAAGGAGCAGGCGGCCGGCGTCGACGCCCAGGGCCAGGGCACTCTCGCCCAGATGCTGCGCGACCTGTGCCCGGCCCGGGACGGGCAGCCCCAGTGCGGCGGGACCGTCCAGCAGTTCCTGTCCACCCACCTCGCTCCTCCCCCGCCGAGCGCCGGCCGGCCCGCGGCCGCCCCGGGGCTGGACGAGGACAACAAGGTCGCCCAGGGCAGCCGCACGGTCAACCGGGAGGCCGAAGCCGCCTCCGGCGCGGCCTCGTACACCCTGGTCGGGCTCGTGCTCGCCGTGCTGCTCGGCACGACCGTCTGGCTCGGGCTGCGGCCCCGGATCGAGGAATACCGGTTCCGGTCACGATGAAGATGTCGACGAGAACGACGGCCGCGCTGATGACGGCGGCGCTCCTGATCGCACCGGCCCTGGCCGGCTGCACCGGCCCCGCCGCCGACGGCGCGGTGACCGTGCTGGCCACCTGGACCGGCGACGAGGAAACCTACTTCCGCAGGGTCCTGGACCGGTTTCACGAGACCACCGGGATCGACGTCACCTACCAGGGCACCCGCGCCGCCCGCGAGGTGCTGCTCTCCGAGGTGCAGAAGGGCACCCCGCCGGACATCGCCGTGCTGCCGTCCCCGACCGAGATGGCGACCTATCGCAGCCGGGGCCTGCTGCGCCCGCTCGGCCCGCCGGCCGGGTCGACCGCGGCCCCGCACTGGCGCGGCCTGGAGATGCTCGGCGCCCAACAGCGCTACGTCGTCCCGATCAAGGCCGACCTCAAGGGCCTGATCTGGTTCAATCCGGCCGCCTCGCCCGAGATCGCCGCCTCGCCGCCCGCCACCTGGGGCGCGCTGAGCGACCTGAGCCGGCGATATGCCACGGCCGGCCGCACGCCGTGGTGCATGGGCGCCGCCGCCAGCTCGGACGCCGGCTGGCCCGGCACCGACTGGATCGAGGACATCCTGCTGCACCGCTCGGGCGCCTCCACCTACCGTGACTGGGCCGCCGGTCGCCTGGCCTGGAACAGCCCCCAGGTGCGCCAGGCCTGGACGGCCTGGGGCAAACTGGTCGGCGCGCCCGGCATGGTCCGCGGCGGCGGCAACGCCGCGCTGCTGACCGACTTCACCGACGCCGACCGGCCGATGTTCACGGCCACGCCCGGCTGCCTGCTGCACCACCAGGCCTCGTTCCAGATCGGCATCCACCGCGACTATGCGAAAACCATGCCGGACGCCGCCCGGGCGAACTTCTTCGACTTCCCCCCGTTCGCGACGGCCGACGGCGGCCGGCCCGACGCCGTCGGGCAGGTCCGCGAGGTCTCGGCCGACCTGGCCGGCCTGTTCACCGACTCGCCCGCGGCCCGCGAACTCATCGACTTCCTGGCCACCGACGAGGCGCAGCGGATCTGGCCGGAATCCTCCGGCGGCACCGTCTTCTCGGTCAACCAGAACCTGCCGGTGGGCAGCTACGACGCGACCGGCACCCGCATCGCCCGCGAGCTGACCCAGTCGTCCGCCGCGTTGTGCTTCGACGCCTCCGACCTCATGCCGTCGAGCATGGCGAGCGAGTTCGAGCGGGCGGTGCTGGAGTTCCTGCACCTCAGCAACGCCCAACAGACCCAGGCCGACCCCGGCGCCGGCAAACCGGATCCACTCGGCGACCTGCTGGACGACCTGGACCGCGTCCGGCAGGGCCTCCGCGCCGACGGGACGACCTGGCTGGACCTGCCGTGCGGTAGTTGAGACCGGCGTCAGTCCTTGCCCGAGGCCCATTTGAGGGTCACCTTGAAGGTCGCCTCACCGCTCGACTCGGCGATGACGAACCCGGTCTTGGCGGTCAGCTTCAAACCGAGCTCCACATCGATCGAGTCGGGCGGGTCGGGCACGTCACGAGCCCGCTGGATGACCTGCTGCCCCATCCGGACGACCCGGGCGACGGCATCGTCGAGCCGCTCGGTCGCCCGGCCGATCACGTCGCCGGCACTGGCGCGAACCAGCCCCTCCGGGCTGATCTCCACCTTGATCGTATCGGTGCCGTCGATCGGAAGCACGACATAAGCGGACACCTTGACTCCTCACGGACGCACGAATCGTTCCCCACCAACCTCTCATTGCTGGCGGCCCGCAGGAAGCGGAGGACGGCGGCGCGGTGGCGCGTCCGGACGGTCCACCGTCGAGCTCCAGGCCCTCGGTGCGAGCCCTGCCGGCCTTCCGGCCGACCGCGAGATCCTGCTGTTAGGCGGGGCAGGCCCGGGGCGCGGTGAGGGGGTCGGTGCCCAGCGCCTTGATGACCAGCGCGGTGATCTGCGGGTTGGTGGGCAGGTCGCTGTGGGAGACCTGGGCCGACGGGCAGATGCTCTGCAGCGGCAGGTTGACCGCGCCGTCCTGGCGGGCCGAGTCGGGCGGCTGGACCGTCTCGTCGTCGGTGGTCCAGATCGAGAGCCACGGCAGCCCCGTGGGCAGCGGCTTGTCGATGCTGTCGAGGATGTCGCTGCCGGGGGCAAGCTCGCGGCAGGCCTGCGGGCACGCGTCGGGGGCCAGGGCGGCGCCCACGCCGGCGATCTTCGCACCGTGCAGCGGCGAGCCCAGCGTCACGATGCGGCGGGCCGACTCGGCGCCGTGGTCGCGGTCGACCCAGAGGCGGGTGACGACACCTCCCGCCGAGTAGCCGATCACGTCGACCGAGGGTGAGCCGTCGCGCCGGGCCGCGCGTACGGCTGAATTCAGGGTTTCGACCTGCGCAAGCAGGTCGCCGGTGCCGTCACCCGGCAGGCTCAGCACCTGGGCGGTGCGACCGGCGGCGGTCAGGTTCTCGGCCAGGCGGTTCAACGCCGTGCTGCTGCCGCCGTAACCCGGCACCAGCAGCACGGTGCCCGGCCGCGCCTGGTCGGGCCGGGGGCCGCCGTCGTCGGCGCGGTTGGCGAAAAGGCGGATGCCGAGGACGATGATCAGGATCAGTGCGGTCGCGGCGGCGCCGAGAAGCAGGAACCTCCGGCGCGGCGACACCACTCCATCATGCTCTTGAGCGATCGGGGAGTTGGAACGTGGAGGAAAACGTCGTTTCCGTGGCTACCGTGGGCAGCCGCATCGAGGCCGAGATCGCCGTCGGGTTGCTGCGCAGCCACGGCCTGCGCGCGGGTGTGACCGCCGACGACGCGGGCGCGCAGGAACCGCAGCTGCAGTTGCAGGGCGTGCACGTGCTGGTCTACCGGGAGGACGAGGTGGAGGCCCGCCGCATCCTCGCCGCGGCCACCGCCGGTTAGGGCCTACGCCCGGCGGTCGGCTTCGAGGTCGTCCTCGCCGATCGCCACGCCGGCGCCGTCGCGGATGACGTGGGACAGGTCGGCCGGGGCGCCGGACTGGGCGGCGTCGGCTTCGACGTCGGACGCGCCGATCAGCGGCCACGGGTCCTCGGGTTCGCCGGCCGCGACCTGGGCGCGCGTGGCCTTGGCGACGAGCCGCATCGCGAGCGGCAGGGCGAGTGGAGACTGGATGTAGGTCATGACGGCCGCCTTTCCCGAGTCCGAGACTCCGAGATTACGCTTCCGACATTCCCGATTTATACGATTTGCGGGAGAGGGGTCGGCGACTAGGGGGCCAGCGACCAGGGGGCCGGCCGCCGGTCAGGGGCCGGCCGCCGGTCAGCGCCGGTAGACCGGGCGGCGATTGCCCCCATGGCTGGAACAGGAGCCCGAGCGGCCACCGGACATGCTGACCATGCCGTCGCTGCACTGCTCCATGTAGCCCTTGCCGTCCCAGAACGCCCCGATACAGCTGAAGTAGGAGCACGTGTCGGAATTCGGGGAGGTGATGTGGGAGCCGCCGCAGAAGTTGTAACCGAAGGGATTCCGGGGCGCGCCGCACAGGTCGACCGGCTTCGGCTTGGCCGGCGGCTTGGTGGTCGGCTTCGGTTTCGGCTTGGTCTTTGAGGCGGTAGGCCGAGGTGCCGCAGTGGTCGCTCGCGCCGCCGCACTGGTCGGCGGCACAGCTGTAGTCGGCAGCACCGCACTGGTCGGCGGCACCGAACTGGTCGGCACCGAACTGGTCGGCACGGCACTGGTCGGCACGACACTGGTCGGCACCGCACTCGCCGCCGGCGCCGCGTCACCCGCCGCCGGCGCCGCCACCCCGGTCGCCGTCGAGCCGATCTTGGCGGCGTCGTGCGGGTCGGCCTTGGGCGGCGCGGAGGGCAGGAACAGGCCCACGACACACAGCAGAAGGACCAGCGCCAGCGCTCCCACCAGCGACGTCCGCAACGGCGACCACCAGGCCAGCGCCGGGGCCTGCGCCGGGTCGGCCGGCACCGGCGGAATCGGGCGCTGCTGCTGATGCCACGCGATGAGCTGGTCGATCTGCGCCACCAGCCCCGGCCGGTCACCGAAGGCGTCGGCCACCGCGAGCCGCAGGTTGAAGCGGAACCCTTTCGCCGCCGCGCTCGGAATCACGACGCCCGACGGCGCCTCGCCACCGGTCCGCAGCAGAGTGACCGGCGCCCGGGCGTCGTCCATCAACCCGGTCAGCGCCTCATAGCGCCATTCCCGCGTATATCCCGGTCCGAAGAACAGCAGGCGCCGGCTCGTCACCACCGCCGTACCCTCGCCGCCGGCCGGAAATCCGGCCGGCACCGGGCCGGTCGGCGCCGAAGGCGGGGTGAAAGGCGCACCGAGCGGGGGAATCGCGCCCACGCCGGGTGCCTCGACGCTGTGCGCCCCGGCGACCGTCAGATAGACCCGCTCGCCCGGATAGTCGGCCGCCGATTCGCCGTGGTACGACGCGGCCGCCGATCGCATCGAGCGCAGGTCGGCGTCCTCATGTCCCCAGGCGTCATAGGCACTCCGCCGGCGGGCGTTCTCCTTTTCCGCCCAGCGCACGCGCCATCGACCGATCATGCTCCTGATAGGACTCGCTTCGGCGGCCGGAAACAATGGGCCGACCGGTCAACCGGCGGTCACCCGATAGATGGCGCCGGCCAGGTCGTCACTGACATAGAGGGCGCCGTCGGGTCCCATGACGGCCATCACCGGGCGGCCCCAGCGGGAGCCGTCCGAGTCCTGGAAGCCGGCGAGCAGGGTCTGCTGGGGGCCCAGCGTGCCGTCGCGCCAGGCGAAGAACGAGACCTCGGGGGCGCGCGGCGGCTTGCGGTTCCAGGAGCCGTGGATGCCGACCAGGGCGCCCGGCCCGTACGCCCCGGGCAGCGTGCCGAAGCTCAGCCCGAGCGGGGCCGAATGGGCGCCCATCCCCTGCTCGACCGGGGGCAGCGAGTCGCAGTCGAGTTTGCTGCCGTCGGCGTTGGTCTGCAGGTCGCGTACGAACGGCCGGTGGGTGTAGCTCAGTGGCGAGTCGGCCGCGCCGGGCTGGAGGTCGGGGTCGGGGTTGCAGTACGGCCACCCCAGGTCGCGTCCCCGGGTGAGCCTGGCCAGCGGCTCGAGCGGGTGGTCGTTGACGTAGTTCTGCTTGACGTCGCCGTGGTCGCTCCCGTCGTACGGGTAGGCCACGTTGTCCCGGTTGTTCACGGCCGTCCACACCCCGCCGTCCGGGTCGATGGCCAGGCCGGTGCCGTTGCGCACGCCCCGCGCGTACGTCTGCGGGGTGCCGCCGCCCGGCGGCGCCTCGAGGATCGTGGCCCGCTCCGGCGTCGCGGACCGGTCCTGTGGCGAGATGTTGCCGGTCGAGCCGACCGAGACGTAGATGGTCTTGTCTTTTCCGATCGCCACGCTCTTCAGCGCGTGCGCGTAGGCCCCGCCCAGCTCGGGGCTCTTGGCGTCGGGCAGTCCGGAGATGACGACCTTTCTGCCGGAGACGGCACCGGCCGCGTAGGCGAAGGTGTCCACCTGATCACTCTCGGCCACATAGAGCGTGTTGCCGTCGAAGGCGAGCCCGTGCGGCTGGTCGAGCCCGCTGACCAGCGTCGACTGCTCACCCGCGGCGGTCAGCGCGACCACGTCGCCGGCCGACGGCCGCGACACCAGCAGGCGGTTGTCGGGGGTCCAGGCCAGCAGGCGCGCACCGGGCACCCGCGCCCAGACCGTCACTTTCCAGCCCGGCGGGGCCGAGAGTTGCCTCTTCTTGTTGAACGGGGAGGAGCCGTCCGCCGCCTGCACCGTGGTGAGGGCCAGCCCCGGCACCGCGGCCAGCGACGGGCCGACCGAGGGCGGCACGGTCGCCCGTGGCGCACCGGCCGACGAGTCGGAACACGCGGCCAGCGTAAAAACCAGGCCGCCGGCCAGCAATGCCCGCGTCAAGCCTCCCATCTCTGAGACTCTAGCCAGGTGAAGGCCGCTTTCGCGCTCGCCCTGACCCTGGCGCTCGCCGGCTGTGACGCCGGCGCGCTCGGACCGGCCGCGCCGACGACGGCGCTGCTCACCATGCCGAACGAGGTCGGGCAGAACGCCGACGTCGCTCAGGACTCGCTGAAGAAGCTCGGCTTCAGAAACGTCGATCTGGGCACGGTGGACGGCCATCACGTGGTCGTCCTCCCGCAGAACTGGACCGTGAAGGCCCAGTCGGCCAGGAGCGGCTCGAAGCTGGCCCCCGACGCGAAGATCGTGCTCGGTTGCGCCCGCATCGGCGACCGTAGATGGACTCTGCCGATTCCCTGACGCCTGGCGTTCCATCGACGTTCACCTACGCCCTGGTCCCTCTTCGTGATCTTCTCCTACGTTCGGTCGGAGTCACGAAAGAGGGCACCATGGACACACGCCTAGCCATCCGGGCTCGCCGGATCACCAAGAGCTTCGGGGAGGTCGTCGCGCTCGACGGCGTCGACCTCGACGTAGCGCAGGGTCAGATCCACGGCCTGGTCGGCCCGAACGGCGCCGGTAAGACCACCTTGCTCGGCCTGCTGCTGAGCCTGGCCGTCGCCGACGGCGGCAGCCTGGAGATCCTGGGCACGCCGGTCAGGCGGGCGCTGGCCGCGCCGGACGGGGTCGCCGGGTTCGTCGACGGTCCCGGTCTCTACCCGTCGCTGACCGCCCGGCAGAACCTGGCCGCGCTGGCCCGGTTGCGGGCCGAGAGCGGCGACAACATCGACGAGGTGCTGTCGCAGGTCGGGCTGGCCGACGTCGCCGACGAGAAGGCGAACAGCTTCTCGCTCGGCATGCGCCAGCGGCTCGGGCTCGCCGCCGCGCTGCTCACCCGGCCGCGGCTGCTCGTGCTCGACGAGCCGGCCAACGGCCTCGACCCGTCCGGGTCGCGGCATGTCCACAACGTCCTGACGAAGCTGGCCGCCGACGGCACCACGGTGATCCTGTCGAGTCACCGGATGGACGACGTCGAGGCGCTCTGTTCCGAGGTCACGATCCTCAGCCTGGGCCGGGTGGTGTTCAGCGGTCCGTTGAGCAAGCTCGCCTCGGAGAACAGCGAGCTGGAGTACCGCCTGGTCACGCCCGATCCGGCGGCCGCCCGAGCGGTCGCGGTGGAGGTTCCGGGCATCCGGGTCGGCGCCGCCGAGGTTCTGACCGTTCGCGCGCGGGTCCCCGCTCTCGACGAGCTGGTGACCCGGCTCGTGGCGGCCAAGATCGCCATCCGCGAGCTCTCCCCCGTCGTCTCACCCCTCGAAGCGGCCTTTCTGGCCCTGACTGGAGACCAGGCATGACCGAGACGCTGACCCGGCCCGAGATCAAGAAGCCGGTCTCCGTCCCCCGCGGCTACCGCTTCGAAATGGTCAAGCTGGTCTCCCAGTGGCGCATCCGCCTGCTGGTCCTGGTCTGCTGGCTTACCCCCGGGCTGTTCGTGGCCGCGGTCAGCCGGCAGAGCACCCTCCCGGTCGACACGCTGTTCGGCCGCTGGATGCACGACACCGGCTGGGCCGGCCCGCTGGTCATGCTCGGCTTCTCCGGCTCCTGGGCGCTGCCGCTGATCACCTCGGTGGTGGCCGGTGACATCTTCGCCTCCGAGGACCGTCTCGGCACCTGGCGGCACCTGCTGGTCTCGGTCCGCTCGCCCCGCCGCATCTTCGTCAGCAAGACCCTGGCCAGCCTGACCGTCCTGCTGATCCTCCTGATCGGACTGGTCGTCTCGGCCTCGGCCGGCGGTGTCCTGGCGATCGGCAACCAGCCGCTGATCGGCCTCGACGGCCACCTGCTCTCGGGCGGCGCCGCGGGTGGGCGGGTCTTCCTGGCCTGGGCCTGCGCGGTCGCCCCGACCCTGGCCCTGGCCGGCATCGGCCTGCTCGGGTCGGTGCTGCTGCGCCGCTCCCCGATGGGCCTGCTGCTGCCGGCGATCGTCGCGCTCGCGTTGCAGCTGGCCCAGATGCTGCCGCTGCCGGTCGCGGTCCGCCTGGCCCTGCCCGGTTACGCCTTCATCTCCTGGAACGGCCTGTTCACCGGCCCCGCGCAACTCAAACCGCTCCTCATCGGCGTCACGGTCAGCCTGGTGTGGGCGGTCGTCGCGACCGGGCTGGCCTACCTGCTGTTCGTGCGCCGCGACTTCACCAGCGTCAACTCCGACGGCTCCAGCAAGCGGGCGCTGCTCGGTGGCGCGCTGCCGCTGGCCGGCCTGATCGTCATCAGCGTCGCCGTGATCGCCGCGACGACCGGCGGCACCGGCTCCGGCATCGACCAGGGCAAGGTGCAGCGCTCGCTCTCGACCGCGTTCGCCCACCTCTACGTTCTCCAGACGTCCGAGCTGAACCGCCCGGACGTCGCCGAAGCTCAGCTCCAGACCTCCGCCGACTGCAACAAGGGCGGCGGCAAGCTCGACCCCGCGGGGCCGGGCAACGACTGGCGATGCGTCGTCACCTGGCACCTCCCCGGTGTCCAGGCACCCGGACAGGCCATCTACCAGGTCGATATCACCGCAGACGGACGGTACGTCGCCGACGGCGACGGACCGAAGGAAGTGAACGGCTACTTCCTGGTTCGGACCCCGGTCGGGGACCAGCCGAATCCGCTCTGGCAGTTCGACGGGAACGTCGAGCTGCTCTCCACCTCCCGGAAGGGATAGCACCATGCAGCAGGTCCGTCGGCGTATTCGAGAGAAACGCCGCCTGAAGATCCCGGTCGTCACCGCTGGCACAACAGCGCTGGTCGTGGTGGCCGGAACGAGCGCGGCCTACGGGTCGACCCACCAGTTCGGAAACGACCAGGTCGGCCAGCCCGGCAAGTACGGTCAGACGGTCTCGTCCGACCAGTACATCAACCCGATCGGCAACCGCCTGGTCATCAACAGCGGCAAGATCATGTCGTCCCAGGTCAGCCCGGACGGCACCCATCTCGCCGCCTCGGTGACCGACGGCGGGGTCGCGCTCGACATCGTGAACCTGAAGGACTACAAGGTCCAGCAGGTGATCGGCAAGAACGCAGCCGCCAATCTGCAGATCAGCGGCAACGACGTCGGCCAGGAAGGCCCGTCGTACTCGCCGGACGGCAAGCAGCTGTGGCTCGGCCGGACCGACGGCTACACCAAGTTCGACGTGAACGCGGACGGGTCGCTCGCCAACCCGGTCAACATCACGATCGCGGCCGACGGCCCGAAGCACGCGCTCAGCGCCGCGGCGGTGTTCTCGCCCGACAGCAAGACCGTGTACTCGGCGGTCAACGGGCAGAACCGGGTCGTCGCCATCGACACGGCGACCGGCACGATCACCCAGAGCTGGACGACCGGCAACGCCCCGCGCGACCTGGTCATGATCGGCTCGAAGTTGTACGTCTCCAACGAGGGTGGCCGTGCGGCCAAGCCCGGTGAGACGACGATCAACTCGTACAACACGCAGGTGCCGGCCAACCCGGTCACCGGCGCGACGACGACCGGCACGGTCAGTGTCATCGACGTTTCCCAGCCGACCGTCGCGGTCGGCACGATCAACGTCGGTCTGCACCCGACCGCGCTGTACGCCCACGGCAAGACGCTGTTCGTGGCCAACACGGCCGACAACAACGTCTCGGTCATCGACACCACCCGCAACAAGGTGGTCCAGACGATCGCGACCAAGCCGTGGCCGGAGGCGTCCGTCGGCTACGAGCCGAACGCGATCACGATGACCAAGGACGGTCACCTGCTGGTCACGCTGGGCCGGGCCAACGCGGTGGCGGTGTTCCGCTTCACCGGCGCGCTCGACCCGGTCAGCTACGTCGGCCTGCTGCCGACCGACTACTTCCCGGCCGAGATCGCGACCGTCGGCGACCAGGTGCTGGTCTCCAACACGCGGGGCATCGACGCCCGCCGCCCGACGACGGCGGCCGGGCACGGTACGCACGACACCACGTCGAGCCTGACCGAGTTCAAGCTGCCGACCGATCGCCAGATCATCGTCGACACGGGCAAGGTCTACCTGCAGAACGGCTGGACCGAGGACTCCCTCAAGAAGGCCACCGGCAACAAGGCCAAGGCGGTTCCGGTGCCTGCCCGCCTCGGCGACCCGTCGACCATCAAGCACGTGTTCCTCCTGGTCAAGGAGAACCGCACGTACGACCAGATGTTCGGCGACATGGCGCAGGGCAACGGCGACCCGGCCCTGGCCGAGTTCGGCGAGAACGTGACCCCCAACAACCACGCTCTGGCGTCGGAGTTCGGGCTCTACGACAACACGTACGACGTCGGCACCAACTCGGCCGAGGGTCACAACTGGCTGATGCAGGCCGACAACCCGGAGTACACCGAGTCGTCGGCGGGTGAATACCTGCGCAGCTACGACACCGAGGACGACGCGCTCGGCCACCAGAAGAGCGGCTTCCTCTGGACCGGCGCCCAGGCGGCCGGCAACACCGTCCGCGACTTCGGTGAGTTCCACCAGTTCCTCACCAAGCCGACCGGCTCGAGCTGGCAGAACCTGTACTGCGACTCGAAGAACATGGCGAACACCGGCGAGCCGTCGGCCTACCAGCTGGCCTCGTCGTCGCCGATCCCGTCGCTGAACAACGTGTCGGTCCCGGCCTTCCCGAAGTTCGACACCAGCGTGCCGGACCAGTACCGGTACGAGATCTGGAAGAAGGACTTCGAGAAGAACGGCCCGGCCAACCTGAACATGTTCTGGCTGTCCAGCGACCACACCGGCGGCCCGCCGAACGCGGCCGCCCAGGTCGCCGACAACGACCTCGCGGTCGGCAAGATGGTCGACGAGATCTCGCACAGCAAGTACTGGAAGGACTCCGCGATCTTCGTGGTCGAGGACGACTCCCAGGCCGGTCTCGACCACGTCGACGGCCACCGCGCGCCGATCCAGATCATCAGCCCCTACGCCCAGCGCGGCGTGGTGGACAGTCGTTACTACTCGCAGATCACCATGATCCGCACCATCGAGCAGATCCTCGGGATCCACCCGATGAACCAGAAGGACACCGCGGCCACCCCGATGACCACGGCGTTCACGGCGAAGCCGAACTACACGCCGTTCACCGCGCTGCCCAACCGGACCTCGCTCACCCTGGGTCTCTCGACGCTGCCGACGTGCGGCGCCGACACCCCGGCCCCGCAGGACCCGACGGCCGCCGCCGCCCCCAAGGCGACGGTCCCGGCCGCCGAGCAGAGCGTGGCCAAGCAGTGGGACACCTGGAAGTCGCAGCAGCGGCTGACCGGCCCCAACGCGGTGCCCGACTTCGCGCCGCCGGCCCAGATGAACCACTACACCTGGTACCAGACGCACGACTGGGCGAAGCCGTACCCCGGCGAGAACAAGATCTTCGCCCCGAACGCGGTGCCCGGCTCGTACATCCCGTCGACCGACACCGACTGACGCAAGCTGTTCACTTCCCGGCCCCCGGCTCGCGCGTCGCGCAAGCCGGGGGCTTTCCCCTGACCAGGCCCACAACGCCCTGGCCGACTGCCACGGCATCCTGGAGGCCCTGCGCCACCTCCGCCGTCGCGGCCTCCCCCTCATCGGCATCGGCTGATCCCGGCCGGGGACGGAACGGTGCCCGAGCCGGACCAGGGCCGAAAGTGGACGAGCGGGAAGTCGGCCGAGCGGGCACTCTTTTCGGCTCCGAACAGGACCGGGGAACACCGGTTCACGGCCTCTGCGAAGATCGTCGGGGGCTGACCAGCGGACATTCCGAAATCGTCGAATGCGGAACCGCGGGGCCGAAAAGACGAGGTGGCCTCGGCCCTTTTCGACGCGGCCGAAAGGCGGTTTCACACAGCGATATCGGCTGGTCACACTGGGCCGATGCTGACGGCAGACGGAAAGCCGGTAGTGCTCGGGGCGCTCCTGGGCCGGGGCGGCCAGGGCGAGGTGCACGCGGTCACCTCGCACCCGGGCATGGTGTGTAAGACGTACTTCCCGGCCACGATGGTCAAGGATCCCTCCCTGGCCCGGCGGCTCGCCGCGATGATCGCGACCAGGCCGCCGGAGCGGCGCGACCGGGCCGGCCACCTGCTGGTCAGCTGGCCCGAGCACCTGGTGATGGACGGCGCCGTGGTCGCCGGCTATCTGATGCCCCAGGTCGACCGGGCCGACACGGTCGAGCTGCACCGGGTCACCAACCCCAGCGACCGGCGGGCGGCCGGTGGCTGGGCGAGCCGGTTCAGCTGGCGCTATCTCGTCCGTACGGCCGGGAACCTGGCCCTGGCCACCCAGGTCCTGCACCGCGGCGGCACGGTGATCGGCGACTTCAACCTGAAGAACATCCTGGTCTCCAGCCGGGCCCTGATCACCCTGATCGACTGCGACTCGATGCAGATCACCGACCCGGCCACCGGCGAGCGGTTCTTCTGCCCGGTCGGGATGGCCGAGTTCCAGCCGCCGGAGCTGAAGGGCGCCGACCTGTCCCGGACGGTCCGGCACCCGTCGAGCGACCACTACGCGCTGGCGATTCACCTCTACCAACTGCTGATGGAGGGCGAGCATCCGTTCCGGGGCGTGTGGAACGGTGTCGGCGACAAGCCGGACGTACCCGTGCTGGCCCGCGACGGCATGTGGGCGGGCCGGGCCGGCGGGCTGCTCCGGCCGCGTCCGGCCGCGATCGGCGCCGAGCTGCTGCCGCCGGACATCCGGGAGATGTTCCGGCGGGCGTTCGAGGACGGTGCCGCCGACCCCGGCCGCCGGCCCACGGCAGACGAGTGGCACAGCGCGCTGGTCCGGCTGGAGGGGCGGCTACGGCAGTGCGCGGCGAAGACCGAGCACTGGTACGACGGCCGGCAGCCGGACTGCCCGTGGTGCGCCCACGAGAACCGGCGCCCGGCCCAGGTCCCGCTCCCGCCCGCCGCGCCTACGATGATCATCCCTCCCCCGGCAGCTCCCCCGTTCCCGCCACTGTCCTTTGTCGTGCCTGCTCCCCCGCAGCGGCGTCGCCGGTCGCGGGCCGCGGTTCTCGCCGTGATCGCCGTGGCCGGGCTCGGCATCGTCTTCGGCGGCCGGGCGCTCGCCGGGTCCGGCTCGGGCAACTCCTCGGCGACCGGCGGGCCCCTCGGGGCGTACACCCAGCAAAGCGGGAGCGGCGCGGACAGCGGGACCACAACGGGGTCCTCGGATCCGAAGGCCGAGGCGGTGGCGCTGCGCAAACTGCTGGCCGGCTCGAAGGCCGACCGCAAGAGCATCCTGCGGGCGATCCCGGACGCGCGGTCGTGCGGCGACCCGTCCGGCGACGCGCAGACCTTCCGCACCGCGCAGAGCCACCGCAGCACCCTCCGCGACCAGGTCAGCTCGCTCGACCTCTCGGCGCTGGACGGCGGCCCGCAGATGAAGTCCGAACTCACCGACGCGTTCACCGCCTCGGCCGAGGCCGACGGCCACTACGCCGACTGGGCCGACGGGCTGAGCGGATCGTGCAGCCGTTCCTCGGCCGACGACAGCGGCGACTACGCGGCGGCGTTCTCCTCCTCGCAGACCGCCGACAAGCACAAGAAGGCGTTCGTCACGCTGTGGAACCCGATCTGCCAGGACAACGGCTGGCCGGCCATTACCGACCTCGACATCTGAAGGGCTGCTCATGGACTTCACACCCCGGGTCAAGGACGACAACCCCGACCCGCGCATCGCCTGCGCGCTGCTGCTGGACACGTCGTACTCGATGAACGGCGAGCCGATCGACCAGCTCAACCAGGGCTTCAAGCTGTTCTGCGAGGAGATCCGCAAGGACGAGCTGGCGGCCAAGCGGGCCGAGATCGCGGTGATCACCTTCGGCGGGATGGCGCGGGTCGAGATCCCGTTCACCGAGGGCCGCGACCTGCAGCCGCGCACGCTGCAGCCGAACGGCAACACCCCGCTGGGCGGCGCCCTCGATCTCGGGCTCAGCCAGATCGAGTCGCGCAAAGCCGAATACAAGCAGTCGGGCCTGGAGTACTACCGGCCGTGGATGTTCGTGCTGACCGACGGGGCCCCGACCGACGGGCCGGCCTTCGCCGCCGCGGTCGGCCGGGTCCGGGCGGCCGAGACGGCGCGCGGCCTGTCGGTGTTCGGGATCGGCGTCGGCCCGCACGCCCAGATGGACGCGCTCACCCAGCTGTCCGGCCAGCGGGCGCCCGTACGCCTGCAGGGGCTGAGCTTCAACGAGTTCTTCAGCTGGCTGTCGGCCTCGTTGAGCAGCGCCTCGCAGTCGAACGCGTTCGGCACCAGCGACAACTCGGTCGCCCAGGCCGAGTCGGCCCAGCAGATCCCGCTGCCGTCGCCGGCCGGCTGGGCGACGGCCTGACCGCCGCCATGTGGAAGATCATCGGAGGGTCGGTCGCCGGCACCTCGCACACCCGGGTCGGCAAGGGCTGCGAGGACGCCCACGCCTGGCGGCTCGGCTCCGGCATCGTCTGCGCCGCCGTCGCCGACGGCGCCGGCTCCAAACCGATGTCCGCCGCCGGCTCGGCGATCGCGGTCGAGACCGTACGCGAACTGGCCGGCAACCTGACCGGCTGCGACCCCGTTCCACCGCCCGAGCAGTGGCTCCGGGCCGTCTTCGACGAGGTCCACCGCCGCATCGCCTCCGAGGCCGGCGGCCGCGAGCGCGACCGCCGCGACTTCGCGACCACACTCGCGATCGCGGTGATAATCGGCGACACGCTCGGCATAGCCCAGATCGGCGACACCGTGGTCGTGGCCGGCGGCCCGGCCGGCTACGAGACGATCGACCCGGACGCCCACGACGAGTACGCCAACGAGACCGTGTTCGTCACCCACCACGACTTCGCCGACCGCATCCGCCTGACCACGCGTCCCGCGCCCACGGTCGACGAGCTCTTCCTGTCCACCGACGGCCTCCGCTACAAGATCCTCGACAACCTGGCCGAGTCCAAGCCCTACACCCCCTTCTTCACCGACGTGGCGGCCTACGCCCGCACCCCGTCCGCCACCAGCGACGCCATCGTCAAATTCCTGGACGGCGTCGACGACCAGACCGGCGACGACCTGACTCTGGTGGTCGCCGTCCGCGAGGCGGAAGGCGGCTGAAGGACCGGCTCCGAAGATTGATCTAGGCTGGCCTCATGTCTGACAAGCCCATGCCCGACGCGGTCGCCGAACTGCTCCGCCAGCCCAACCCGGCCGTCATGGCGACCCTCGCGAAGGACGGCCGCCCGGTTTCGGTCGCCACGTGGTATCTCCTCGAGGACGACGGGCGCATCCTGCTCGGCCTCGACAAGACGCGCGTCCGCATCAAGCACATCCAGCGTGACCCGCGCATCTCGCTGACCGTGCTGGCCGCCGACGACTGGTACACCCACGTCAGCGTCCAGGGCCGCGTCGTGTCGATCGCCGACGACGAGGGGCTGCGCGACATCGACCGCCTGTCGACGCACTACACCGGCCACGCCTACCCCAACCGGACGAGCCCCCGCGTGAGCTGCCAGGTCGAGATCGAGCGCTGGCACGCCTGGGGCAAGCTCCGCGACGCGTGACATGGCCCGTCTGATTTTCGCCGCCCAGACGTCCGCCGACGGCTACATCGCCGACGCGAGCGGCGATTTCGGCTGGGCGGCGCCCGACGACGACGTGCTGGCGGCGATCAACGACCTGGAACGCCGGCTCGGCACGTTTCTCTACGGCCGCCGGCTCTACCGCCCGATGGCGTTCTGGGAGACCTACCGGGCGGAGCCCGACCAGCCGCTGATGCGCGAGTTCGGCGAGATCTGGCGGGCCGCCGACAAGGTCGTCTATTCGACCACGTTGCCCGAGGTCACGACGGCCCGCACCCGGCTCGAGCGTACGTTCGACCCGGCCGCGGTCCGGGCGATGAAGGAAACCTCGGAGCGCGATCTGAGCGTCGGCGGGCCGGGTCTCGCGGCCCACGCCCTGCGGGCGGGCCTGGTCGACGAGGTACGCATGTTCGTCTACCCGCTGGTCGTCGGCGGAGGCACCCGGATGTTCCCGGACGACCTCCGCCTCGACCTGCGGTTGCTGGGTGACCGCCGCTTCCCGAACGGCGTGATGTACCTGCGCTACCAGGTCGGGTACCCGGTCAGCTCCCCGTGATCGACCAGTGCCAGGGCTCGGACGGCAGGTTGGCGAAGCCGTACTTCGCGGCGTTGGCGGCCAGCCACTTGTAGGCCGGGCTGGTGTGGCTGGGGATCGTCTTGCCGCCGGTGCTCAGGTCGATCGCGAGGCCGAGTTCGTGCAGTGACCGGCCGGGGATCGCGGTCGGCACCCGGCACGACGAGGCGGGCGCGGTCCAGACGTCCGGGCAGCCGTTGGTGGTGCGCAGCGCGATCTGCTGCGCCTTGGTGCGGAACCCGCCGCCCGACATCTTGATCCCGGCCTTCGCCGCGTCGTCGATCAGGTGCTGGAACGGGTACGCCACGATCTTGTTGACGGTGATTCCGTACACCTTGGTCGTGTCGGCGGTCGTGAACGTGGCCCGGGTCTGGTCGACGACGTTCTCGCTGAGCGCGGACGCCTGGGTGGCCACCGACGTGATCAGCGCCGGCATCCCGGCGATCTTCTGCTGCGCGTCGGCCACCGCCTGGTTCGCGGCGACGATCGCGGTCGTGGCGGTGGCGACCTTGGCCGCCGCCGCGGTCTGCGTGGTCCGCGCCGCGACCAGCGCGTTCCAGGCGGTGCGCAGCGCGGCGTCGCGGGTCTTCACGGTCGCGTCGGCCGAGTTGAGCGCCTTCTGCGCCGCGGCGACCCGGGTCTTGCTGACCGGTTTCGCCTTCTGCGCCGCGGTCAGGGCGGTCCTGGCGGTGGCGGCGGCGGTCCTGGCGGCCGCGCAGCTCGTCTTGGCGACCTCGTCCTTCACGGTCACGCTGGTCAGCTTCACGCCCGCCGTGGTGGCGGCCATCTGGGCTTTGACCAGGTCGGCGTTGCGGGCCGGCACCGCCGCCTTGAGGGCCGGCAGCGACGCGGTCAGTTTGGCCGACGCCGTGTCCAGGTCGAGCTTGCGCTTCATCAGCTGCGACCAGGTAACCCCGGCGGTGGCCGGGCCGGGCGCGGAGGTCGCGGCCTGTGCGGGTACGGCCGAGCCGGCGACGGCCAGCAGCACCGCCAGGGCGAGCATCGGTTTCCTCACAGCGCACGGCCTCCCCAGGACGACGCGGGCACCGGGCGGCCCACGAGCATGGGGATGAATCGGTGGCGCGGGCCACAGCTTGAGGAAAGTGCTCAAGTCTGCGGGGTGCGGCTCGGTTGCCGTTCGGCAGGATGCCCCGCGCCACCCGGGGTTCACCCCCGGTTCCGCCCCGGGACCGATGGATTCCCGGGCGTACGATCTTGGCCGTACGGGTGGGCGGTGGAAGGCGGTCGGCGTGACCAGGTCCCTGCTGACGGTGTCGCTGGTGGCGGCACTGGCACTGTCCCTTTCGGCCTGCGGCGCGGGCAAGCCGGCACCGCAACCGACCGCCACCTGCCCGTCCGCGGCCCCGGTGACCACGCTCCCGGCGCCGGTGGGCAACCCGGGTCCGGGCCAGGTGCGCTGGTCGGTCCTGCTCGACCGGTGCGCCGGCGCGGCCCGGTCGGCGTTCAGCGACATCCGCAGCCAGGAGATCGGCACGGTGGGGCCGGGCAACGAGTTGATTCTCGACCTGAACGGCACGATAAGCCGGTTCGATCTGTCCACCGGCGCCCGTTCGTGGCAGCGGAAGGTGGTCGCGCCGGCCGCCGCGAGCGACTTCGACCGGGTCGAGGCCACGTCCGACCTCGTGCTGGTCACCCTCACCGCCCGGTCGGACGACAACAAATTCACGTTCCTCGACGCCCGCACCGGCGCGCCGCTGGGCGCGCTGGGCCAGGACCTCGGCGGCCTCGCCGAGCTGGTCGGCGGCCACGTCGTGATCAGCGCGCACGGCACCGTCAGCGGATACGACCCGCGAACCGGGAAGACCGGCTGGCAGGTGAAATACACCCGGCCCCCGGACGACCCGTACTCGAACGAGGTGGCCCACGACGACACCACGCTCTATCTGGAACCACCGGGCGGCGCCTCCGGCGAGATCATGCGGATCGACGCGGCGACCGGCCACCGGCTGCCCCCGCTGCGGCTCCCCGCGGCCGCGGGCCTGACACCGTCCCGGATCGAGCTGTTCGGCGCCGCCCAGGGGAGGCTGGTGCTGGACGAATACGGCACGACGCGGACCTCGGCGCCGCCCGGAGGCACCGGCGTCTACCAGGTCGTCCGCGGCGTCGCCGTCGACACCCGCACCGGCGCCCTGGCCTGGTCGCGGCCCGGGCAGATCACGATCGCCGACAGCGGGCCGTTCACCGACTACGGCGACGACGGCGCCTACACCGCGATCGATCCCCGCACCGGCCGGCCGACGTGGACGATCGCCGGCAACGCGCTGGACACCGGCCCCGGCCGCTACAACGTCGAGCCTCTTGCGGACCATCTGGTGCAGGCGGCCGAGGGCGGTGCCGACCTGTCCGAGGACCCGGGAAGACTCCTGGGCGTGCCGCCGGCCGGCTTCGCGAAAGCCCACCCCGCCTGGCGTTCGGCCGCGCTGCCCCGGCCCCAGCTCGTCGCCGCCGACCAGCGGACGGCGGTGGTCACCACCTGCGACGCGTGGGGAAATCCGGTGAACCCGGCCGGCTGCGCCGATCGCGAGCTCGTCGGGATCGCCCTCACCCAGCCGCAGGCCGGCCGGTGAACCCGCTCGGCCCCCGGCCCTGGCCGGTCACGATGGGCGCGACCGCCGCCGTGGTCGCGGCCGCGCTCGCGACCGCGCTCAGCGTCCTGCTCGGACTCACCCAGCAGGAGATCGCGAACGCCTCGTCGGCGGCCCGGCAGGCGACCCTGTTCTCCGATGTCTACACCGACAGCAGCGCGATGGACGCCGACCTGACCCAGATCATGCTGCTCGACGACGCCCCGGCGCTGGCCGCGCAGAGAGCCGAGGCCGTCGCCGGCTATCGGAGCGACAGCAACGCGGTCGACGCGGATCTGGCCTCGCTGTCCGGTGACCGCGTGTCCACCCGGGACACGCGGCAGGACCTCACCGCCTACCGCGCCCGGGCCACCACGGCCGAAGCCGCCCCGACGCGGGCGGCCGGCCTGAGCGCCTACGACGACGCCACCGCCCTCGCCCACCGGAAGTTGCTGCCGGCCGCCCGGTCAGCGGCCGGCAACCGGGCCGCGGGCATGGACAACGCCGTACGCCACGAACGCGTCCTCAGTGTGTTCGGCACCGTGGTCGCGATCCTGCTCGGACTGACCCTCCTCGCCCTGGCCGGGCTGGTGCTGCTGATCAGCCGCCGGCTCTGGGGCCGGAGAATCGGCCGCCCGCTCGTGGTCTGCGTGCTGGTCACGCTGGCCGTGGCCGGGGCTTCGGTCACGATCTTCCACCTCGGCGACGCCCGCGCGCGGGCCGGCCGCGACGACGTCACCGGCTTCCTGGCCCTGGACCGGGCCGCGGGCGGGGCGTACGACGTGGCCGCCGACCCGGCGCGTTATCTGATCACCGGGAGGGACCACGAGTGGTCGAAGGACGCCGCCGATGAGGAACCGCAGGTCCAGCGATCGGTCGCCGGTGTGACCCGGATCGAGTGGTACGCCTACGGCAACACGCTGACCGGTCTCTTCGCCGGCATCGACCAGGGCCGGATCGCGGCGGCCGACGTGTCGCTGTACAACGCGGGTGGCAGCGCCGCCGATGGGTTCAGCGCGTTCCGCGGTTCTCTGCTCGCGAGCGAGCTCCCCGTCATCTCGGCCGGCGGGCAGCGGCTTTCCACCGCCCGGTCCCTCTACCTTGTCTGGTACGTCATCCCGGTCGCCACGATGCTGGTCGTGCTGTTCCTGGCCGGTCAGGCCGTCCGGCGCCGGTCCGGGACACCGTCGATCCGGTAGGCGGTGGCCTGGATCTGATACAGCTCGGCGTACGTGCCGCCCACCCGCATCAGCTCCTCGTGGGTGCCCTGCTCGGTCAGGCGGCCCCGGTCGAGCACCACGATCAGGTCGGCGCCGGTGACGGTGGAGAAGCGGTGGGAGACGATGACCGTGACGGCGCCGGTGTGGGCGGCCAGGTGGCGGGCACGGTCCATGTAGCGCTCGAAGATGGCCTGCTCGCTCGGGGCGTCGAGCGACGCGGTCGGCTCGTCGAGGATCATCAGGAGGGGGTCGCGGCGCATCGAGGCGCGGGCCAGGGCCAGGCGCTGCCACTGGCCCTCGGACAGGTCGATCCCGCCCAGCCGGCGGCCGAGCAACGTGTCCAGGCCGGCCGGGAAGGTGCCGTCGAGCGCGCCCAGCACGCGGGAGGTGTCGTCGAGGTGGGGCAGGTCGCCGAGGCCGACGTTCTCGCGGACCGTGGTGTGGAAGCGCCCGAAATCCTGGAACGCGGCGGTCGAGCGGGCCCGCCATCGCGCGGTGTCCAATGCCGACAGTGCCACCGAATCGACGGTTATCCGGCCGGAATCGGGCCGGTAGAACTTTTCGAGCAGCTTGACCAGCGTGGTCTTGCCCGAGCCGTACTCGCCGACGATCGCGACCACCGAGCCCGCCGGCAGAGTCACGCTGACGTTCTCGAGGGCCGGCCGATCGGTGCCGGGATAGGTGTAGCCGACGTCGTCGAGTTCGATTCCCTCGACGAGCCGGGCGGCCGGTTCCTCACGAGCGGTCCTTTCGGCCCGGGCGTGGTCACGCAGCCACCGATAGGGCTCGACATATTGCCGGGAACCGGCGGCCGCCGACGTGCTCTCCACCGTGTTCTGAATGGACGACCGCAACGTGACCGCGACCGTCACCAACAGAACCAGGTCACCGGCACTCGCGGTCCGGAAAGCGGCCACCAGAATCCCGCCGACGAATCCGGCCACGAACACCGTCCAGCCGCCGAATGACCAGGCGCCGGCCGACGCGTACGCCCGCAGCCGGAGCCGCATCGCGGCGCGCCACGCACTGCTCTGCAGCTCGACCACCGACCGGCCGGCGCCGGAAACCCGCAGTTCCCGGCCCGGCCCGGCGGTCGTGCCGAGTTCGAAAAGGTGTTGCTGGAGGCGGTAATCGGAGGCGGTGCGCAGATCGGCCCGTTGAATCGCGCGGGTGCCGCGGCTGTCGCACCAGATCGGCACGGCCGCGAAAGCGAGCAGAAACAGCAGCCACGGGCTGATACTTCCGAGCAACAGCAGGACGATCAGCAGATTGAGAATGCCGGCCACCGTGCGAAGGCCGTTCCACGCGCCGCCGGCGAGCCGCCCGCCGGCCTTGCGCACCAGCGCGACGCGGTCGAGGAATTCGGGGCGTTCCAGGTCGTCGAGGCTCTCGATCGAGGCCAGGTCGCGGTGGATCCGCGGGTGCACGTCGAGGCGGCCGACCCGGTCGGCGATGCTGACGGTGACCGAGTCGGTGATCTCCTGCGCGGCGATGAGCAGGGCATAGGCGACGGCCGCGAGGGCGGCCGCGGGCACCGAGGTACGGTCGACGGCCGCCCGCAGGGCGAAAGCGCTGGTGGCGATTCCCGCCACGCGAACCACCAGCGAGACAACGGCGAGAGTGGTCAGCCCGGGAACCCGGCGCCACGACAGGCGAAGCATTTCCGCCCACAGCCTGATCATTGAAAACGCTCCGCCTGGGTCCGGAACAACTTGGCATAGGCGCCGTCGAGGTCCATCAATTCGTCGTGGGTGCCGCTCTCGGTTATGGAGCCGCCCTCGAGCAGCACGATCCGGTCGGCCTGGCGCACCGTGGAGAGCCGGTGCGAAATCAGCACGACGCCGGTGTCGCCGCGCTGCCCGGCCAGACGCCGGAAGACCTCGAATTCGGTGCGCACGTCGAGATGCGCGGTCGGTTCGTCGAGAACGAGAAGGCGGGCACCCTTCTGCACCGCATAAAGCGCGCGGGTCAGCACCAGTTGCTGCCATTGACCGCCGGACAGATCGACACCGCCCGGCCGGTTGCGGCTCAACGGCGTCTGCCAGCCCCGCGGAAGCCGTTCCAGCACCGGCCCGAAACCGGCCCGGGCGGCGGCGACATCGGCGGCGGCCAGGTCGGGCGGCTCGTGCGCATAGCCGAGCGTGACATTGTCGATCGCGCTCAATTCGTAGCGGATGAAGTCCTGGAAAACCACGGAGAGCCGCGTGTCACCGCTCGTAACGCGGCCGCTCGTCGGCGGATAGAGACCGGCCAGCAATTTGATCAGCGTGGATTTCCCGGCCCCGTTCAGCCCGACGATGGCCAGCAGTTCGCCCGGCCGGATCTCGAGATCGAGGCCGTCGATCACCATGCGCTCGGTGCCCGGATAACGAAAGCCGACATTCTCGAACCGGACCAGCTTCCCCTTCTTTGCCGGTGGTCCGGCCGGGCGCGCCAGGCGCGCTTTCAATTCCCCGTACGCGTCGAGCACCTCGACCGCGCCGACCATCTGATAGACCATGCCCCCGGTTCCGATCGCCAAAAAGACCGTCCACGCGGCCACCAGCACCGCGGTCTGCACCGCAACCGTCGTCGCGCCGCCGGCCGCGGCGCGCGTGACCAGGACGTAGGCCGGGAGCAGGCCGGCCAGCGCGAGCCCGAACTGCAGCCAGGACTGCCGGGACACCCGGCCGATGTGCGCCCAGAACGGCCGGTTGCCGTCCTCGATGTGCCGCTGCATCCGGGCCACCATCCAGTCGGCGAACCCGAACACCCGCACGTCCTTCCCGGCCGCCGCCTCCCGCCAGACGTCGGCGTGCAGTTCCTCGCGCATGGCCCCCTGAAGCTTGGCGACGGCGGCGAAGTACTGGCGGGTGCGCAGCGCGAGGCCGAGAATCGCCGGGACCAGAAGTACCGGCACGAGCCACCACCGGTAGTGGGCGAGGACGGCGCAGGCGGCGGCCACCCCGATGAGCCCGGCGAACCATCGCAGCTGGACGAGCGCGCCGTCGGCCGGGCTGGTCACGCCGTAGTCCGGTTCGGCGCCGGTCCGCCGGATGAGCGCCTGCACCTCCGGGTCCTCCAGCGGCGCGATCCCGTCAGCGCCGGTGGTCAGCAGGAGAATGTCGCGGCGGTGACCGCCGTCGATCTGGGCCCGGGCGGCGAACTCGAGCGGCTTGGCGAGCGCGTCGGCGGCGTGCCCGGCCAGCACGACACCACCGAGCGCGAGCACCGGCACGAACGCGGCGCCGGCCGGATCGGCCGCCCCCTGCACCCGGCTCACCGCCCAGCCGAGAACAATCGCCATCGCGCCCGGCACGCAGGCCGCCGCCACCAGGACCGCCGCGAGGCTCCCCGCCACCGGCGGGCTCGCCGTGCGCAGGGCACGCAGCAGAGTCAACCGGTCGCCGAGCGCCTTCATCGACCACGTCCCTCCCGATTCCCTCCGTTTCTAGCCGGGCCGGTCAAACCCCGTCGCGCGAATCAGATCGATGTCGCTGCCCCACTCGTCGAGCACGTCGCCGTGTCCGCGACTCCGGGCCAACGCCTCGACCTCGGCGAACAGCCGGAGCGGCGCGGCGACCACACTCGCCGGCGCCAGAGCGGCGTTCCACTGCCCCGGCAACGGAAAATTCTCCAGCTCCCAGCCGAGATACTTGTTGTACGGCCGAAGCCGCCCGTGCAACGCGAACACGGTCTCCAGCAGCCAGGGCACGCTCTCCATCTCGTCCAGCCGCGCGGCGTCGGCCCGGCCCTCCCGGCGGCTCTTGGCGCACCGGTAGAGCTGATTGACGTAGGCGTCCAGCGCCGCCCGCGCCCGCCCGGCCGCCTCCTCCGGACTCAGGCTCGCCTGCTTCTCGACCAGCGCGGCGACACCGCCGTCGAGCCGGTCGAGCAGCACCCTGGCGCCGCGGAAGCCATAGCGCGGCCAGCTCACCGACGTGTCAGCCAACGCCGCGACGGTGCACACGACCTGGTCGAGCGTGGCCGTACGGGTGGCGTGCCGCCAGGGTTCCGCCTGCTCAGCCACCACCACGGTCACGTCGTAGTCGGACCAGGCGGTGGCCAGGCCGCGAGCCCGCGACCCGGTCAGCACGACCCCGAGAACCCCCGGGTCACCCTCCGCCCGAGCCAGAACCTCGTCAAGAACGCTCACTTTCCTACTTTCCCAGCCCCGCCCGCGCCACGTCAGCCCGGCTCACCGACGGCCCGGCGCAGCCGCCGGATCCGGTCGCCGCCCCGCCGGTACTCGTGAACGACCCAGTCCTTCCCCTCGGCCGCTACCCCTTCCAGAATGTGCAGGGTATTGCGCAGCCCAGCCGCGTCGACGGTCAAGTCGGTCACCGTGCCGGGCGTCTCGCCCTTCCCCGCCCGCTCGTCCCGGGAGCCGGTCACAGGCACCTCCAGCCGGTAGCCGCTCATCAGGTCAGCTCGAACGTGCGCTCGTACCTGTCGCCCTCCGTCACACGGACCGAGGCGACGGCGTCGAAGCGGTAGTTGGTCCGCTTGCGGTCTCCGGCAGTGACCTTGAGAAAGTCGAGCTCGACATCGACTTGGCGGACGCCGTCGGTGGTGAGTAGGAAGAGCAGCATCTGATAGCGGGAGAACCGCCAGGGGCCCTTGTGTTCGCGGGCGGCCTGGCACGCGATCGCACTCCAGCCAGTCCGCCATCTCCGAGTCGCTCGGCGTGTCGGCCAGCTTGGCCACCCAACGGTCGTACGCGGCTCTGCTCCGGGTATAGATTTCCCGGTTCTCCGCGAGTTCGTCGGCAAACCGGCGCCGCTCGACGGCGATGCGAAGAAGGCTGATCGCGCCGGCCCATCCACTGACGACTACCAGCGGGACGGCGATCGCTGACCCGGTGCCGGATGAGCCAGGCGATCGCGTCCGCGTCCACGTCGCTCTCGCGATACGAGGTGACGATCTCGTCGCGAATGGCGCCGCGCAGTCCGTTCGTCCCTTCCAGTCACGTCTGCCGGTCCACCCCGGGGGGCACGTATCGCCGGAAACACGCGCGGAAGATCCGGCCGACCTGCTCGACGAAGCCACCGACGGGCGGCGGCCGGCGCTGTCGAGGCACTCCGTGGAACTGTCGTTCCTTCGCCCGCGACCGTTCATTGCGGAAACGCCAGTCCGTCCCGGCCCGCGCCCAGAGCACACCGAGCAGGACGCCGGCCACATAGGCGAGGATCGCGGAAAGTCGCCCTCGTTGAAACACGAGCAGGCCGAGGTAACCGGCGGCGATGACGAAGACGAAGCCGCCGGCCAGGAGCCGGAGCGCCTCCCAGCCGGTGGTCCTTGCCGGTTCCGGCCACACCATCCGAGGGGGCTCCGGCTCCGGCTCGAAGAACTTCCAGGCCCGGTCCTTCCTGCCGTGGTCGTGCTGACCGGCTGCGGCGTCCCGGACGGTCTGCCACCACGCGTGGTCCTCAGACGGCCCCTTGAGCAGCATTTCGAGATGACGGGTGATCTTCCGTCGCTGGACTTCGCCGAGCTTCTCCAGGTCTTCGAGCTCGGCTGACCGATTCTGGTCCTCGTCCGCGATGCTCTTCAGCAGCCCTTCGATGAACCGGACCCCGTCGGCCCACTCGCCGGGGCCGGATTCGGTCTTCTCGTACGCCGCCTCGACCCGGGAGAAGTCCTCCTTCGACAGTATCTGGAGAGCCCGTCCGCTCAGGAGCGCCAAGAGCAGGTGAAATCGGCTGGCCGGGGTTCATCGCAGGCTTCTGACCGAGCTGATGATGGTGGCCAGGCGGGTGCTGAGTTCGGGTTCTTCGCTCACGAGGCCGCGGAGCTTTTTCAGCATTGTCGTCAACGACCGCAGGTTCGGCGGACTGTCGGTCAGGGCCTTCTCCGCCTCGGAAAGCTCGGCCTCGGCGGCGCGGTAGTCGTCCTCGTCCAGTGTTCCGGCCGCACCGGAGCGATGGAGGTGGCGCCGGAGGCCGGCCAGTTGCTCGGCGAGGTCGGCGTTCGCCGCCGGCCTCTCGTTGATGCGGATGCCGCCGTACACGTGGCCCGCCTGCACGCCGACCCGGGCGTTGCCCGACGCGATGTTTCTGAACGCTTCGGAGACTTCTCTCTCCGGGCTGTCGGGCGCGGCCCGGGACAGTTCGGTGGCGAGGGCCATGGCGAAGGCCGCCGCCGCGGCGACTGCCTTGGGCTGCCACCGGTCGCGGTCGGTGGTTTCCTTGGTGCCGTCGGCCCGGTCGCTGATTCCCCGGATCACCAGGGCGGGAAGTCCTCCGCTGAGATGTGCGGCCTGCGCGATGCCGGCGCCTTCCATCTCGATCGCCAGCGCGTCGTGGTAGTGCTCGCGGACCCACCGGGCCTGACCGGACACCCGGGAGTTCAGCACGACCTCGCCGGCGGCGATCGGGCCGAAATGGATGCGGGCCGGGAAGGTGCGATGGACGTGGCGCGCGATCTGTTCGGCTCGGTGGGAGGTCTCCCAGGTCCGCGGCCGGCTTTTGGCGCCGCCGTCTTCGCTGGTGGCGCCGTGGTACGCGTAGATGTGTGTAGCCACGACGAGGTCTCCCAGCTCGATGGTGGACTGCAGCGCGCCGGCGACGCCGACGAAGATCAGCGCGGCCGGGGCGAACACGGCTATCGCGCGCTCGGCCAGCACCGCCGCCGGGTGGTTGCCTTTGCCGACCAGGGCCAGGGCGATCTCGGCCCCGCCGTCGGCCAGGCGCCCCACTTCGAAGCGGGTTCCGTGCTCGTGGGTGCGCACCATGGGGTGGACGAGTCTTTCCCGCACCGCCGCGTACTCCAGTTCCAGCGCGGTGAGGATGACGATCGGCCGGGTCTTCATGGGGCGTCTCCTTCCTGGGCGTCCGCGGCCACGGACCGGGCCATCGGGGGGTTGAGCGCTTGACGTGGCCCGGCGCGGAACAGCTGGGCGGGACGTCCCGTGTCGGTCGCACGGGCGGATTCGACCGGTACGACGAAGCCGTCGGCCCGGCGGACTTTGCGGTAGAAGTTGCGCGGGTCCAGCCGGATGTCCCAGACGGCCTCGTAGACCCGCTGCAGCTCGGAAAGGGTGAAGACGGGTCCGCAGAACGCCGTGGCCAGGGCGGAGTGTTCGAGTTTGCGGCGCGCGCGTTCGATGCCGTCGCCGATGATGAGCCGGTGGTCGAAGGCGAATGTCACGTCGCCGGCCAGCACGCGGCCGGCCGGTTCCCAGCGCGCGTGAGCCGCATCGGTGCCGGCGACGGGCTCCGGCAGGCGGGGCAGCACGGCCAGGTAGGCCACGGAGATGACGCGCCCGCGGGGGTCCCGGGCCGGTTCCGCATAGACGCCGAGTTCCTCCAGGTGCAGCGAGTCGACGAGGAGTCCGGCCTCCTCGGACAGTTCTCGCCGGGCCGCCTCGTGTAGCGGCTCGTCGCGGTGGCTGAGGAATCCGCCCGGGAGTGCCAGGTGTCCCCGGAAGGGTTCGATGCCGCGTTCGACGAGCAGGACGTGCAGTTCGCAGTCGCGCAGGGTCAGGATCACCAGGTCGACGGCCAGCATCACCTCCGGCGGCGACCATGTGTAGTCAGACATGTACGCAGAGTACGTACTTGTCACTCTGACAAGCGGCGCCGGCCACGTCATTTTCAGATACGTCGATATCCGGCCCGCGCCCATGGCGGCGGCCCGTCAAAATAGGCGCCGCGCATGCAACCCGGCCCACGCCGCCGCGCCTCTTAGCGGTGACGAAGGGAGAACCCACCTTGGGAGCCGAAGACGCGGACGAATTCCGCGAGTTCGTCCGCGGAAGGTTCGAGCCGCTCCGTGCGCTGGCCTATGTGACCTGCGGTGACTGGCAGGCCGCGGAGGACGCGGTGGCCGGGGCCCTGGCGAAGCTCTACCTGCGCTGGAACAAAGTGGCGACGCCCGACGCGTACGCCCGGACGATGGTGGTCCGGGCCGCGATCCACGAGAAGCGGCGGCCCTGGCGCCGGGAGCGGGCGGTCGGTGACGCGCTGCCCGAGGTGGCGGGGCCGGATCCGTCCGGCGCGGTCGACGAGCGCCTGCGGTTGACCGCCGCCTTGAGTTATGTGCCCACGCGGCAGCGGGCGGTGCTCGTCCTGAGGTTCCTCGAGGGTCTCAGCGTCGAGGAGACCGCTGAGGTCCTGGGGTGCCGGCCCGGCACCGTCAAGAGCCAGAGCGCGCGGGGGCTGGACACACTGCGAGCCGTGTTGGCCGCCGAAGACATCACCCTGCACGCGTACGAAGGGAAGGGCAATGTCCTACGACATTCAGGACGTCTTGAAGTCAGTACAGGGCGGGGCGCCGGCACCGCACACGACGACTGACGACATCATCGGCCGCGCCAGACGGAGGCGGGCCCGGCGTACCGTCGGCACCGCCGCGGCGGGTGTGGTGGCCTGCCTCGGCCTGGTCCTGGTCGCGGCGAACCTGCCCGGCGGCCAGGGTAACGACGGGGGCATGCCGGCCGCCGGTCATCCGGCCGCGAGCCAGCCGACCGGGCCGGTGCCGCCCGAGAAGCCGCTGCCGGTCAAGCGGATCGACTTCAGCACGACGCTCGGCAGCTATCGGGTGGGCCCCTACCAGGTCGGCCCGGCCGGCCAGGTCACGGCGGGCTACCAGCAGATCCCGGTCTACCGGGACGGCGAGACCTGGCAGGACGACGCCACCAAGGTCGACTATCCCTATGCGGGATCGATGATCACCGTCTACGCGCCCGGCGTGTACGACCCGGGATCGTTCACGTTCGGTGAGGACGCGACCCTCAAGATCAGCGACCCGTACACCGTCAAGATCGGCGACCGGGCCGGTCTGGCGATCGACTTCACCTATTCGGTGCCCGGCAACGAGAGCACCAAGTTCGTGCGGACGGCGCTGGCCTGGCAATACAAGACCGGCGCCTGGGCGACGCTGGTGCCGAACTACAACCACGGACCTCTGCCCCGGGCCGACGCCGTGCAGATCGCGGCCGGGCTGGTCACCTCGGCCAAGAAGCAGCAGCTCAAGGTGCCCTACAAGCTGGGTTACCTGCCGAAGGGCTGGCAGGCGGTCGCGGTCGACCAGCCCTCGTTGCAGGTCGGCACCACGCTCTCGGCCATCTACCTTCACCAGGGTCCGGAGGCCAACCCGGCCACGGTGCAGGACGGGTCGGCGCCGGGGACCATCAGCATCGGGGTCTATCACGGCCGCGACTCGAAGGATCCGCTGGTCGAGGGCCTGAACTGCTTCGCCGCGCGGCACGAGTGCACGATCCTGCGCGGTGACTATCAGATCTCCGTCGGTTCGTGGGACCAGTCCGACGCGATCGTCAAGAAGATCGCCCAGGGCCTGCAGTTCAAGGACTTCGGCGATCCGAGCACCTGGATCGTCCCGAACGCCTGACGTGAAGCGGCCCGGGAAACCGGGCCGCGGGACCACCCGACGAAAACACACCAAAAATGGGTGTT
>NZ_JBFBAD010000080.1:0-46702 GCF_040682075.1 Actinoplanes sp. NPDC051411
CCCGCACCGCCGACGTCACACTGACCGGCCCGGCCCGAGCGCTGCTGCTGACCCTGACCCGACGGCTACCCCTCACCGGGCCCGACGCCGCCGGCATCAACGTCGACGGCGCCACCGACCTCGCCCGGCACTGGCTCGACAACACCGCCCACGTCAGCGGCTGACCGGCGTCGCCGCCCTCGGGACGGCTCGGACAACCCCGGCCCGGGTGCCGGCGGGAAACGGCTCAGAGCCATCCGCCCTGAACGGCGATGCGGATGGCGTCCACCCGGTTCCGCGCCCCCAGCTTGGTCACCGCCGAGGCCAGATAGTTGCGGACCGTACCGTACGACAGGTGCAGGTCGGCGGCGATGTCGGCCGCATCGCGCCCGTCCGCGTAGTGCTTGAGGATCTCGGCTTCGCGGGGCGACAGCGGGCTCGGCGGCACCTCCAGCGCGGCCACCGCGAGCCTCGGATCGATCACCCGCTCACCGCCGGCCACCCGCCGGACCGCCTCGATCAGGTCCGGCGAGGGAACGTCCTTGCCCAGGAACCCGGCGACCTGGACCCCGAGCGCCCGGCGCAGGTTGCGGGGCACCGCCAGCGCGGTCAGCACCAGCACCCGGCACCCGGGCAGGCGCTCGCGCAGCAGCGCCGCGGCGGTGAGGCCGTCCATGCCCGGCAGGTCGATATCCACGACCGCGACGTCCGGGCGCGTGGCCACCGCGGCGGCCACGACGGTGTCGCCGGAGGCGGCCTGCGCCACCACCTCGAGGTCGTCCTCGAGGTCCAGGACGGCGATCAGCGTGTCCCGCAGAATCTGCATGTCCTCGGCGACCAGCACTCGGATCACCTGAATCCCGCCTCCCCTAGGACACCAGCGCCGACACGATCAGCGCCGGGCCCACCGTCGCGTCCAGAACACCGCAGAATTCCGCGTACGGACGATGCACGACCTCGTTCCGCCGGTAGTAGTACGCGTCCCAGAAGGCGTGCGCAAGGAAACCGACACCGACCAGCAGGATCCCCCACCGCGGAGCGAGCAGTCCACAGACGAGTGTGACGGCGCCAAACCCGGCCAGCCCGGCCGTCTGCCGCGAGAACGTCCCGGTGTCCCGGTACCGCCCGCGCACCAGCGTCCACAGCCACAGCAGAACGGCGACGATCGACATGGCCGCCGCCGGACCGACCGGCAGCAGGTCCAGGTATTCGAGCACGTGCAGCACCGCCATGACCGTGCTCAGCGTCGCCAGCGCGATCCAGACCGTCCACGGCCGGCCCAGCGCGTACGTCATCAGATAGATCGCCGCCATCGTCACGACGACCGGGCCGAAGAACTCCACCTCGCGGCCGAACGCGGTGATGACGAGGACGGCACCCGCGAAGGCGGCGATCGCCGCCATCGTCGGCCACCGGTCGGTCAGCCTCATCCGCCTGGATGTCACTACTTCGGTCATGATCCACCCTCCTCGGAAAGTTGTTCCCGTCCACTTCGGCTACCGGCCGGCCATCTCAGGGACCGGGTCGGCCCGGTCGGCCGGGCCGGGCTCGGCTACCGTACGGCTGATCCGACGCGCCCGGACCAGGAGCCACACCGCGGCGGTGAGCGCCAGGCCGAGCACGCTGTACAGCAGCGGAAGCAGCGTCGCGCCCCACGGCCACCCCGGACCGGTCAGGCTGAGCTCCCGGACGGGGTATTCCAGCGTCTTGGACCGCCACTGCGCCGTCGGCACGTCGACCGTACGGGCCATGTTCTCCAGCACCGGAACGAAGGCGAATCCCGGCTGGGCGTGGACGTATTCGGGCGACCGGCCCAGCTCGGCCCGGACCCGCGCGTCCAGTGCCGGATCGCGGGTCCGGGCGGCGTCCGCGCCCGGGACGAGCAGGCGATCCAGGTTCTCGGCGCCGGACAGCCCCTGCCGAGGCAGGAACACCAGACCGTGCCGGCTGCGCACCGGTTCTGTGCCGTTCACGCCGAGCGCGGTCGTGTGCGCGATGTAGCTGACGTCGCTGTAGGTGATGAAGACCGAGGCCAGTTCGATCTCGCCGATGCCGTCGGTGACCAGCACACCGATGTCGTCGTGGGAGCGGAAGCTGAGATTGACGCCGGTGATCATGTCGCGCGGGCCGAAGGTGGACCGCGGCAACGGTTGCGGCGCGCCGGGCGAATAGTGGGTCCAGCCCACCGCCGTGGCCGCGGCGCTCGCGGCCCGCTCGCCCCGCAGGCGCTCGATGACCCGCAACGCGCCGTCGATGCCGGACAGCACGCCGCCCGTGGTGATCACGTTGCCGTCGTCGACGTACCGCGTGGCCCGGTGCCAGCGCACCCGCGGGTAGCTGTCCGCCAGGCCGCCGATGCGGAACCAGTGTGAGGTCGCGTCGTGCCCGTCCAGCAGCCCGGCCGCGGCGACTGTCCCGGCCCCTTGGCACACGCCGAGCACGAGCGCACCCCGCCGCGCCTGCCCGGCGAGCCAGTTCCGCAGCGCCGCGTCGGTCCCCGGCATCGCGGGCACCACGATCACATCGGCGACCCGTCCGGCCAGACGCCGATCCAATGCTGTGAAGTCGAGGTCGGGCACGAGATCGAGACCACCGGTCAGCGTGACCCGCTGCCGCTTGGGCGCCACCGTGTACAGGTTGAACGCTCCGCTCGCGGCCAGCGTCTCGTACGGGGCGAGGGTGTCCGCGGCGTTGGCTCCCTGAGTGCCCACGAGCACCGCCGCCGTAGGTTTGGCCGGGTCATGGGCCGGTGCGGCGAGGCTCCGCACCGATGCCGGCACCGAATCGTCGGCCGGCGGCTGGTAGATCGTGTGAAGGTAGGTCACGGCGTTGACCGAGCCCACGACGGCCGGCGGCGCCAGCACCGCGACGACGATCACGCCGGCCCGCACCAACGGCCTGGCCCACCGCCGGCCCGCTCCCGTAGCGTGCCGCGCGTGCGTGTACTCCGCCCGCCGGCGCAGCATCGCCAGCACCATCGCGGGCACCATGAGCAGGTGGCCGCCCACCATGACCGTCGATGCGAAAGCCGCACCGGTCCAGTACGGCACCAGCAGGACCAGGAACGGAACGAACATCGCAGCGCTCATTTCCAGAATGCTCGCCCACCCGTGCCGGCGCACTCGCATCCAGACCGCCATGCCGATCGACATGTCCGTCGCCATCGTGATCGCCAGCACGTCGGCCCGTTCCGCGGACGTGGGCAGGATCAGCCGCCAAACCGGAGCCAGCACCAGCATGCCGGCCGCCATCGCGACGACCATCTGCAGGAAATGAACCGAGAAACGCAATAGGCCGCGAATACGTTCACGGCGGGTGCCGCTATTCATCTCAACCTCCCGAGAAAACCTTTCCTGGGGGTCAATTCTCATCCGGCACCCGGGTCATTCATCAGTGCCGCGGGCACCGGCTCGACATGGTTTCCCCATGCCCGCGACATGCAGTCTGCATACGATTCCGCGTCCCGCCACCGACTTCACATCAGGACCGGCGACATATCAGGACCGGCGACTCAGCGCGCCGCGGCGCCAGCGGTCGGGATTGGTGGGCGGCAGCTCGTCCGGACGGCTCAGCCGAGCGGCGACAACGGCGGCCGTGAGCTCCCGGGTCGCGTGATAGACGCGGCGCCGGGCGTCCTCGTCGGTGATGTTCAGCTGTTGCGCGGCCTGCCGCGTCGTCTGCCGGCGAAAGTACGTCGCGACCAGGATCTCGCGGTGCGCGGGTGGCAGAGCGTGCAGGATCGCTTCGATCGGATACCTCAGGATGTCCCGTTCAGCGCCCGGCTTCGCGCGATGACGGCGTCGGCGGCGAGGGGTGGCAATGGCATGTCTGGGCGGCACCCACAGCACTCTGGTGGTCGGCCCGGCCCAGCTCCAGTGCGCACCCGCGGCGTAGTCGGCCGGTTACCAGCCGGGGCCTACTTGCCGGCCGGCTCGTATACCAGCCGGCTTCCCCAGCCGGTCGAACGTCCGCCCCCGGCCGGCAACTAGCAGAATCGGGGCAGGTGATGGGCGAACTGGGCCTGCCAGGATGGCCAATCGTGCGGGACGTCGTGCCCCCACAGATCCATTTCGTGGCGGATGCCCTTGGCTGCCAGCAGGTCCGCCATCCGCCGGGTCGATGCCAGCGACCCGGTGGTGTCCTCCCACTGTCCCTGTCCGCAGACGAGCAGCAGGGACAGCCGTGACCGCAGCCAGTCGAGATGGGCGCCGTGCAGATTCGCCACGTACGCGACGGGGTTGTTGAAGTAGAGCGCCTCGCCCTGCTCGCCCCACCCGCGCCAGGTCGTGGGGTCGTAGTTGCCGGAGAAGCAGAGCGCCAGCGGGAACACGTCGGCCCGTTTGAAGGCGAAGTTGAGCGCGTGGAAGGCGCCCAGCGAGCAGCCGGCCGCCGCCAGTTCGGCGGTGCCGCCGCTGTCGTCGCGGATGTGCGGCACCACGGCCTCGAGGATCCACGACTCGTACGCCTCGTGCCGCAGCGCGCGTTCCTCGAGGGGAAGGTCGGTGGCCGACCAGGTCCCGGCGTCGAACGAGTCGACGCAGTAGAGCTTGACCCGGCCCGCGTCGATCAGGTCGCCGACGGCGGCCACCATGCCGCGGTCCGCGAACTCACCCGCGTAACCGCCTTCGGTCGGGAACACCAGGACCGGGCGTCCATAGTGCCCGTAGGCGGCCACCGAGCCGAAGGCGCCCGCCGGGGACCACAGATCTGCCGTGTAGTGCCGCATCCCGCCATCCTGCCCCATTGCCGCCGAGGTCCGGCTCGGCTGATCAGCGGGCCCGGGACGGCGGCCGAGGCAGCAGGCAGGCGCGGGGCCACCGTTCAGGAGCCGGGCCGGTGGGGGCATTCCACCGGCCCGGCGGTTCGCCTACCGCAGACTCCATTGCTGGTTCGACTGGCCGTTGCACGACCACAGGATGAGCTGCGTGCCGTTGGCCGTGCCCGCACCGTTCGCATCCAGGCACAGTCCGGACTGGACACTCGTTATCGTGCCGTTGGAGTTCACGTTCCACTGCTGATTGGTCTGGCCGTTGCAGTCCCAGATGATGACCGTCGTGCCGTTGGTCGTTCCCTTGCCGTTCGCGTCCAGGCACTTGTTGCCGTACACCGTCAACTGTTTGCCCGAAGTGGACGTCCAGAGCTGGTTGCTGCCGGCCCAGCAGTCGTACAGCTGCACCTGGGTGCCGTTGGTGGTGGACGCGTTCGGCACGTCCGCGCACCGGCCCGACTGTCCGCCGACGATTTCCTTACCGCTACCCCCGCCGGTACCGCCCCCGCCGCTCGACGTGCCGTAGCCGGCGGCCACGATGTTGGCCTGCACCGAGTTCTCCGTCGCGTCCGACGGATAGCCGGAGGTCATCACGCCCTCGTAGAAGGTGCCCGCGGAGCCCTTGCTGTTGTCCCCGCCGATGCCCAGGATGATGGCCCCTTCCTTGTGCATCGGGTTGTACCCGGACACGTTGGGGCGGGCACCGCTGTAATACGTCGACAGACCGCCGGACTGCGCGTTGCCGGCCCGGATGGCCCAGTGATTGGGCTGGCCCTTCACGATGGCGGTCACGAAGCGGTCGTTGATGCTCGGGTCGTTCGCGTTGTAGCCGGCGTTGACGCCCGAGAACAGGCCGTTCTCCAGGTCGGCCATGACCCACGGCCCGTTGCCCGTGCCGTAGCCCCAGACCTTGATGTTGCCGAAGTAGATGGCCTCCATGTGCCCGTTGCCGGTGTCGTTGCTGCTGGTCTCGGCGTTGCCGTAGTCGAAGCAGCAGCCGCCGTTGTAGTGCGTGCCGTCGAAGATCGCGTACATGCCCTCGGCGGCGTCACCGGTCGCGATGCCGTTGGTGCTGTTGTTGCGGTAGCCGGTACCGGCCGCCACGTAGACGCCGTAAACCTTGTTCCCGTTGATGGTGATCGGTGCGGCCGTGGCGTTGGCGAGGTTGTCCGGGCCGCCGGCCGCGCCGCCGCCGGGCGCCTGGGTGAGGTCGTTGCCCCGGCCGGTCTGGTCGTAGATCCGGGTGATCACGCAACTGGTGCCCGAGCAGAACGAGTCCTGGCCGGCCGCGTCGGCGTAACCGCCCGCGCTGGTCGGCGCGATGCTGCGGTACGTGTTGTCCGACGAGCGCCGTACCTGGTAGAGCGGCCCGGCGTAGGCGCCGAACAGGGCCCGCGTCGTGCTGTGCGCGGCGACGCAAGGCGTACCGCCGGAGGCGTAGATGTCGCAGGGGCCGGTGGTCGCGGCCTGGGCGGGCGCCATGGCGGCGAGCACGCCGCCGAGCAGGGTCGCGACGCCGGCCGCGGCCAGCAGGGCCCGTTTCAGGCCGCGCGGGGGGATGGTGAGCATGTGAACCTCGCTTGTCGGTGTGGGGGCGTGGCCGGCGGCATCGGCCGGATGGGCATCGCGAGCGAACCACCACAAGGACGGGATTGTGAACGTTAACTAACGACGCGGATCGATTGTTACGCCGGCATCGCGGAATAGTCAACGCCGTGATTCTTTATGGATTTCGGCCTAGAAAGCGTTATGCGGACCGACGTCGAGAAGTCGTCCGGTTCGCCCGCCCCGCCGTTAGCGCTCTCAGCGCTCAGTCGACGCCGCGGATCCGCTGGTTCCCAGGTGTGTCCGCAGCCAGCTCTCGGTGTTGCTGACGTGCAGAAGTGCCGCCGCCTGGGCCAGCGGGCCGTCGCGGGCCACCAGTGCCCGGTAGATGGCCTCGTGCTCCGCGAGCGTACGGCCGGCGGCGTCGGCGTCGACGAGCCCGCGCCAGATCCGGGCGCGCAGGGTCCGGCCGGAGATCCCCTCCAGAAGAGTGACCAGGGTGTCGTTGCCGGTCGCCGCGATGACGGCACGGTGGAAGGCGGCGTCGTGCTGGTTGAGCAGCTCGACGTCGTCGCGGGCCTCGCTCATCGCGTCGAGGTGCCGTTTGACGTCGGCCAGGCCGGGCTCGGCGATCCGCGTGGCGGCCAGCGCGGCGGCCACCGGCTCGAACAGGCGCCGGACCTCCATCAGGTCGAGGATCGTCCCGGTGTCACCCTGTAACAGCTCGACCGCGCCGATGAGGCCGCCGAGCAGCAGGTCAGGCTGGAGGCTGGTGACGTAGGTGCCGTCGCCGCGGCGGATCTCGAGGACGCGTGCCACAACGAGGGACTTGACCGCCTCGCGCATCAGGTTGCGCGACAGGCCGAGCTCGGTGGCCAACTGCGGCTCGGGCGGAAGTTTGGAGCCGGGGGCCAGCTCGCCGGACTGGATGAGCTCCCGGATGCGGGCGATGGCCTTGTCGGTCAATGACATTACGTGCCCACCTCCGGGGGGACGACCACACTAGCGCGCGAGCGGGCCCGGTCGATCAGGCCGGCCGGACGCGGGAGGCCCACACGGGCCCGTCGGGGTAGGCGTACCGGGCGAGGGAGGCCGGATGCATCTGCGCGCTCAGCCCGGGGACGGTGGGGGCGGCGTACCGGCCGTCGATGACGCGTACCGGATCGATGAAGTGTTCATGGAGATGGTCGACGTATTCGATGACGCGGTCCTGGAGTGTGGCGGAGACCGCGACGTAGTCGAACATCGACAGGTGCTGGACCATCTCGCACAGCCCGACCCCACCGGCGTGCGGGCAGACCGGCACCCCGAACTTCGCGGCGAGCAGCAGGATCGCAAGGTTTTCGTTGATGCCGCCGACCCGGGCCGAGTCGATCTGGACGATGTCCACCGCGCCGGCCTGCAGCAACTGTTTGAAGACCACCCGGTTGGCGACATGCTCGCCGGTGGCGACCTTGATCGGCTGCACGGCGCGCCGGACGGCCGCGTGCCCGAGGATGTCGTCGGGTGAGGTGGGTTCCTCGATCCAGTACGGGTCGTACGGGGCCAGCTGCCGCATCCAGTCGATGGCCGGTCGCACGTCCCAGCGCTGGTTGGCGTCGACGGCGATACGGACGTCATCGCCGACCGCATCCCGAGCGGTTTTCATCCGCCGCACGTCGTCCTCCACGGAGGCGCCGACCTTCAGTTTGATCTGCGTGAAGCCGTCGGCGACGGCTTCCCGCGCCAGCCGGGCCAGTTTCTCGTCCGAATAGCCGAGCCAGCCGGGCGATGTCGTGTACGCGGGGTAGCCGCGGGCCAGCAGCAGGTCGATCCGTTCCCGGCGCCCGGGTCGCGCGCGGCGCAGGAGGTCGAGTGCGTCGTCAGCAGTGAGCGCGTCGCTGAGCCACCGGAAGTCGACCTGGGCGACGAGTTCTTCGGGCGACATCTCGCTGAGGAACCGCCAGACCGGTTTGCCGGCCCGTTTGGCGGCCAGGTCCCAGGCGGCGTTGACGACCGCGCCGGTGGCCATGTGAATGACCCCCTTCTCCGGGCCGAGCCAGCGCAGTTGCGGATCATGAACCAGCGACCGGGCGAAGCCGCCGAGATCGCCGCACACCTCGGCCACCGCCCGCCCGATCACGTACGGGCTCAGGGCGGCGATGGCGTTGGCTTGCACGTCGTTGCCGCGGCCGGTGGTGAACGCCAGCGCGTGACCCTCGAGGCCGTCCCCCGCGTCGGTGCGCAGGACGACGTACGCGGCCGAGTAGTCCGGTTCCGGGTTCATCGCGTCCGAGCCGTCCAGCTGCTCGGAGGTCGGAAATCGCACGTCCAGGACGTCCAGCGCGGTGATGCGCGGGGAATCGGGCGCGGAATCAGGCATTGTCACGTCTCTCAGTCCTGGATCTTCCCGCCGGTGATGCGCGAGACGATCAGCGCGGCGAGGATGATCAGCCCGTTGAGGGCCCCGATCCACTGCGCGGGGATACCGGCCAGCGTGAGCACATTCTGGATCATGAACAGAAGCAGGATGCCGGTGAACGCACCGAACATGGTGCCCTTGCCGCCGTTGAGGCTGATGCCACCGATGACCGCCGCCGCGAAAACAGTGAAGATGTAGCCGTTGCCCTGGGCCGAGGCGACCGACGCGAGCCGCCCGGAGAGCAGGAGCCCGGCCAGGGCGGCGAGCACGCTACCGGTGACGATGACGATCCAGAGCACGCGGTCGGTGCGGATGCCCGCGGCCTTGGCGGCGTCGACGTTGCCGCCGATCGCGTAGAGCGACCGGCCGAAACTGGTCCAGCCGAGCACGACGATGGCCACCGCGTAGAGCGCCAGGCAGATCCAGATGGACGCGGGCACGCCGAACCATTCGGTTGTGCCGAGGTAGAGCATCGACGCCGGCAGGTGGAAGAAAGTCTGGCCGCCGGAGATGCCGGTCAGCGCCCCGCGCAGGACGATGAGCATGCCGAGCGTGACGATGAACCCGTTCAACCCGAAGCGGATGATGAGGACCGCGTTGAGGGCACCGATGAGCGCGCCCACGGCCAGGGTGACCGGGATCGCCCATCCCCCGCTGAGCAGGCCCAGCCCGTGCCCGGCCCCGACCGGCACCACGAGCCAGGCCGCCACGCCGGGGGCGAGTCCCATGGTGGATTCGAGCGACAGGTCCATCTTCTTGACGATCAGAATCATCGTCTCGGCCAGGACGAGCAGAGCGATCTCGGACATCGTCTGCAGGACGTTGAGCAGGTTGTCCGGCTGCAGGAAGACCGGGCTGACGATCTGCCCCACGACCGCGATGATCAGGATGGCCGGGACCAGGGCGAGATCGCGCAGCCGGGCGACCGGGACCCGTCCACCGATCAGGCCGCGTCGCCGGCCCGCGGCGGCCGTCTCGTCCGGCGCGGAGGTGCCCGCGAGGGCGGTGTCAGGCATTGAGGTCCATTCCTTCCATGGCGGCCACGAGGTCGTGGTCGTGCCAGCCGCGGCCGATCTCGGTGGTCAGCCGGCCCTGGAACATCACCAGGACGCGGTCACAGACGCGCAGGTCGTCGAGTTCGTCGGAGGCGACGAGCACGCCCGCCCCGGAGCTTGCGGTCTGCTTCACCTTGTCCAGGAGGAACTCCTTCGACCGCACGTCAACGCCCGCCGTCGGGTTGATCAGCACCAGCAGCCGGGGATCGTCGGCCAGCGCCCGGGCCATCACGACCTTCTGCTGATTGCCGCCCGACAGCCCGGACACGGCCAGGTGCGGACTCGGCGTCTTGATCGCGAGGTTTTCGATCAGGCCGGACGCGATCCCGTCCCGGCGCCGGGAGTTGATGAAGCCGTACCGGCCCAGCCGAGCCGGCACGGACAGGGTGCCGTTGTCAGCGACCGACATGTCCGGGACGAAGCCTTGACGGTGACGGTCCTGGGGAACGAACCCGGCGCCGGCCGACAACGCGTCCGGAACGCTGCCGGGCCGGGGACGGCGGCCCGCGATCTCGATCTCGCCCGCCGCCGCCGACCGCAATCCGACGACCGTCTCCGCGACCTCGGTCCGGCCGCTGCCGGCGGCGCCGGCGAGACCGACGATCTCTCCCGCACCGATCCGGAAGCTCACCGCCCGGTACGCGCCGTCGGCGCCGGTCAGGTCGCGCAGGCTCAACGCGGCCGGCGCGGCGGCGTCCACGGTACGTACGTCTTCCGGCCGCTCGGTGAACGCGGCGTCGCCGGTCATCGCGGCGACCAGATCCGCGCGCGGCAGCTCGGCCACCGGCGCGGTCACGATCCGCCGGGCGTCCCGGAACACCGTCACCACGTCGCATATCTCGTAGACCTCCTGCAGGTGGTGACTGATGAACAGGAAGGTCACGCCCTGCTTCTGCAGGTCCCGGATGTGCTCGAACAGCCGGTTGATCGCGGCGCCGTCCAGCTGTGCGGTCGGCTCGTCGAGAATGATGAACCGGGCCCCGAAGGACAGCGCCCGCGCGATCTCCACGAACTGCCGTTGCTCGACGGACAGATCGCCGGCCGAGGTCCGTGGGTCGACATCCACCGACCACGCCGCCAGGAGCTCGGCCGCGCGGCGGCGGGACGCGGACCAGTTGATCAGGCGGGCGGGCCCGCGGTCGTACCGGTTGAGGAAGAGGTTCTCGGCGACGGTCAGCGCCGGGATGATCGTCGACTTCTGGTAGACGCAGGCCACCCGCCGCCGCCAGGCATCGCGATCGGCGAGCCGCGGCGCGGGCCGGCCGCCGAAGGCCACCCGGCCCTCGTCCGGCGCCTGTAAACCGGTCAGGATCGACACCAGCGTCGACTTGCCCGCCCCGTTGCGGCCGACCAGGGCGTGGGTCTGGCCCGCCGCGACCACCAGGCCCACCCCGTCCAGCGCGACTGTGGGCCCGTACCTCTTCGTAACGCCCGTCGCCTCGACGACGGGCGGATCCGCCCGGGAGTCGGTCATCGGTCCGCCTTCAGCTCAGGTTGTTGCCCCACAGCGAGGTGTCGTCGCTCTTGACACTGGTCACGCCGCCGTACGAAGCTCCGTCCTTCGTGACCAGGGGCGCCGACAGCTGGTCCTCGAGAACCCCGTCGCGGATCTGAATGATCGTGCTGTGGTGGTCGGTCGGGCCGGGCTTGAAGGTCTGCCCGGCGATCGCGGCCTTCACGTAGAACAGGGCGTACTTGGCGTACAGGTCGGCCGGCTGCGACACGGTGGCGTCGATCTGACCCCCGGCGATGTCCTTGAGCTCCTCCGGGATGCCGTCGTTGGACACCACGAAGACGTGTTTCGGGTCGTCCGGACCGACCAGCAGTCCCTTCTGCTTCAGCAGTTGCAGCGTGCCGGACAAGGCGAAGCTGGACTCCATGTAGACGCCCTTGATGTCCGGGTTGGCGGTCAGGTCGGTCTGCAGCTTCTGTGCTGCCACGGCACCGTCCCAGTTGGTGGCTTCACCGAAAACCTTGATCTGCGGGAAGGTGGCCTTCATGCAGTCGTTGAACGCCTCGGTCCGGTCCCGGCCGTTGATCGAGTCCAGGCCGCCCTCGAGCATGACGATCTTGCCCTTGCCCTGGAGCTTGGTGCCGAGGAACTGGCACGCCTTGGTGCCGTAGGCCCGGTTGTCGGCCCGGACCACCATGGCGACATTGCCCGAGTCGGGACGGGTGTCCACGGTGACGACCGGGATCTTCTTCGCCGCCAGCTGGTCGAGCGCCGGCGCGATCGCCGCGGTGTCCTGCGGCGCCATCACCACGCCCTTGACTCCCTGACTCATGAACGTCTGCACGTTGGCGGTCAGTTTGGCGACGTCGTTCTGTGAGTTGGTGGTCTTCAGCGTCAGCCCGAGCTGGCCGCCGAACTGCGGGGTGTACTTGATGAACGAGTTCCAGAAGTCGGTGTCCGACCGTGGATAGTCGACTCCCACCACCGGCTTTCCGCCCGCCGCGGTGGTATCGGAAGCCCTGCCACAGGCGCTGACCAGGATCAGCGCGGACGCGACGGTCGCGACGGTCCGCAGGACGGTTATGTGCTTCATCGCGGCTCTCTCCTACCGGGTTGCCAGGCGGACGGGCGATGTTTCAGGTCCGAGAACTTCGTGTGCGCATCGCGCGACATGGGATGTATTTATATGCCTCGACTTCGTCGCTGTCCACGTCCTGCCCGTTATACGGGCTGGTTTCGCGAATGTACAGTGATGCCACCCCTCAAAACCTCGGAGTCATCCCATCAATAACTCTTGCCATCCATAGGACGTGTGATGTTCTATGGATTGAGGTATGTCGATGGTGCCCTCCCCGGCCAAGGAACGGCGAACGGCACGAAGATCCAACTGCGGGTTTTACGGACGGGTCGAACCAGCAGCGGACCTTCGTAGCTGAGCCGGGCCCAGGGGTCAGGCCATGGTGGAGGCCTGGCCCCGCCGCCGTCGATCTCCTCATCCTGCCCGGAATCGGGTGGATCTCCATCAATCCGGCGGCGGTGCCGCATCTTCGGGACCGCTGCGCATTCAGGAGGAATCGTGTCCCGTCGTTCGATGCTGCTGCGGTTCAGTGCCGCCGCAGCCGTTGTCTCCCTCGCCCCAGCATTAGCGGTGTCCATCGGTTCCGGCACGCCGGCGAACGCGGCCACCGTGACGACCGCCTGGCAGAACGGATCGTTCTCGAGGAACGTAGGCGGGATCGTCTCCCGCTCCAATGTGGTGCTCGGCCGGCCCAACACCTCAGCGACGCAGTTCCTGCCGTTGGGTAACGGCTCACTGGGCGTCGCCGCATGGGCCGCGAACGGCTTCACCGCCCAGCTCAACCGCAGCGACACCATGCCCAACCGGCTGTCGCCCGGCCAGGTGACCATCGGTGGCCTGTCGGCGATGACCTCGGCCTCGAATTTCGCCGGCTACCTGGACCTGTACAACGGTGTCCTGCACGAATCCGGCGGCGGCATGACCCTGCAGGCCTGGGTGCCGGCGGGCAAGGACGAACTGATCGTCGACGTGACCGGGGCGAACCCCGCCAACCGGGTGGTCGCGAACCTGAACCTGTGGAGCGGCCGCTCCCCCGCGGCCTCGGCCTCGGGTGCGGTCGGCGCGCTGGCCCAGTCCTGGTCCGACAACTCGCAGACCGGCCATTCGAACCAGACGTTCGGCGCGATGGCGGCGATCACCGCGGGCGGGCAGAACGTCACCGCCTCGGTGGTCAACTCCACGCAGGTACAGGTCGGCGTCAACCCGGACAGCAACGGCTCGTACCGGATCGTCGTCGCCTCACCCTCGTGGACCGGCGGCAACGCCGTGTCCACCGCCTCCGCCCTGATCGCCGGCGACACCACCGCGGCGACATCCGGCCTGCTGGCGACCCAGTCGACGTGGTGGAACCGGTACTGGTCCGGCAGCGGCCTGATCGAGGCCAGTTCCGCGGACGGAACCGCCCAGTACATGGAGAACCTGAACACGCTCTACCTGTACTTCGAGGCCGGCATCATGCACAGCGGCCAGTACCCGGGCAGCCAGGCGGGCCTCGCCGACCTCTACAACTTCAACCAGGACCATCAGGCCTGGTACCCGGCCGGGTACTGGCTGTGGAACCTCCGCGGACAGATCTCGGCCAACCAGGCCTCGGGCAACTTCGGGCTGAACCTGCCGATCTTCGACATGTACCTCAACGACCTGCCGGCGATCGAGTCGTGGACCACCGCGAACATGAACGGCAAAGCCGGCGCGTGCGTGCCGGAGACCATGCGGTTCAACGGCAACGGCTACTACAACGGCGGCGGCATCACCGCGAACGCCTCGTGCGCCGTGGCCTCCAGCCCCAGCTTCAACGCCGAAACCATCACCAGCGGCGCGGAGATCGCGCTGTGGATCTGGCAGCAGTACCGTGACACCGGCAGCCTGAGCTTCCTGCAGAAGTACTACCCGCTCCTCCAGCAGACCGCGACGTTCCTGCTGGCCTGGCAGTCGGCCGGCTCGGACGGCTATCTGCACTCGGTCGACAACGCGCACGAGACACAGTGGGCGGTGCAGGATCCGACCACCGACATCGCCGCCGACCAGGCGCTGTTCTCCGCCACCGCGAGCGCGGCGACGCTGCTCAACACCGACTCCTCGCTGGTCTCCCGGCTGCACACCGCACTCGGGCAGATCCGGCCGTACGCCCGAACCGACCAGGCGACTCACAGCCAGCTGCTCGGCCCCTCCGCGGACGCGTCCGGCACCGACGTCATCGGCAACTCGTACCAGCCGACGGCGGCGATCCACAACACCGAGAACCTCGGGCTGGAGCCGGTGTGGCCGTACGGCGTGATCGGTGACAACACCGTGGTCAACGGCGACAACCTCACCGCGCTGGCGCAACGTACGTACAGCCATCGGCAGTACGTCAACACCCCGGACTGGACGTACGACTCGATCCAGGCCGCCCGCCTCGACCTCTCCTCCGAGGTCGCCACCGACCTGGTGAACAGCACCAAGACCTACCAGCAGTACCCGTCCGGCCTGGCCGCGTGGAGCGCGGGAACGCTGGACGAGCCGTACATCGAGCACGTCTCCAACGTCGCCGCCACCCTGGACGAGGCGCTGGCCACCGACTACGACGGCACGCTGCGCTTCGCGCCGGCCTGGCCGGCGGGCTGGGACGTGTCCGGCACGGTGTACGTCCAGGGCGGGTCGAAGGTCGACGTTCAGGTCGAGGGCGGCACCCTGGCCACGGCCGCGATCGAGGCCGGGAGCACGCAGACGATGACCGTACGCAACCCGTGGGCGGGCCAGCAGGCCGAGGTGGTCAACGGCTCGACCGGCGCCGTGGTGGTCTCCCCGACCACCGCCTCGACGCTCAGCGTGCCGGTGACCGCCGGCGCCACCTACCTGGTGCAGAAGCCGTCGGCGCCGACCGCGTCGCTGCCGTTCGCTCAGGTCACCGGCGTCGCGGCGCGGACCAGCCGGTCGTTGGGCAACGCCACCATCGGCCTGAGCGGCGGTGGCGGCACCGGCGGCACCGGCTCGGCGCTGCGTAACGTCAGTGCCGGCCGCTGCCTGGACGTGCCGAACTCCTCGCAGACCAACGGCACCCAGACGGCGCTATGGGACTGCAACGGCGGCACCAACCAGCAATGGACGCTGACCTCCGCCAATCAGCTCCAGGTCTATGGCACCAAGTGCCTGGACGCGTCCGGGCAGGGCACCACCAACGGCACCGCAGTCGCCATCTGGGACTGCAACGGGCAGGCCAACCAGCAGTGGACCCTGAACTCCGACGGCACGATCGTCGGAACCCAGTCGCATCTGTGCCTCGACGCGACCGGCAACGGGACGGCGAACGGAACGCTCGTCGAGTTGTGGACCTGTAACGGCGGAAGCAACCAGAAGTGGACCCGGTGACCGGCACCCCTTAAAAGCTCCGGGCCCGGTGTGTTAGAACCCGGGCCGGAGGTCTATCTGTCAGCTACGGGACCACTTCTGGTTGTTGCCACCGTTGCAGGCCCATAGATCGATCAGCGTTCCGTTCGCGGTGCCGTTCCCCGCCGCATCGAGGCAGAGATGGGACTGCACCCCGGTGATCGTGCCGTCCGAGTTGACGGTCCATTGCTGATTGGCCTGCCCGTTGCAGTCCCAGATCACGACCGCCGTGCCGTTCGCCGTGCCCTGCCCGGTCGCGTCCAGGCACTTGTTGCCGTACACCTGGAGCTGATTGGCGGAGGTCAGCGTGAACTGCTGGTTGGTGCCGCCGTTGCAGTCCCACAGCGCCGTCTGGGTGCCGTTGGTCTGGGAGGCGTTCGGCACGTCGAGGCATCGATTGGCACCGACGTTCCGGAGGGCGGACGTGGATCCGCTCGAACCGCCACCGGAGCCGGCGACGACCTTGAGGTTGTCGAACTGGGCGGTCTCGCTCCGGCCGGTTCCGATGCCCACCTGCCCGGCGCCGAAGGTGCTGTCGGTGACCGAGCCGACCGTCGTGCCGTCGATGACCGCGGTGATGGTGCTGCCGGAGAAGCCGAGGGCCAGGGTATGCCACCGGCCGGTCCCCGGTGCGGTGGTGCTGCCGCTGCGCAACGTGGTCATCTGGGCGCTGGTGTTGTTGCGCAGGATCGACCAGGCACCGGTGTCGCTGACCCGCAGATAGTAGGCATTCTGGCCGTTGGTGTCGGTGGTGTTCTGGGAGCCGGCCCGGCCGAGCAGCTCGGCGTAACCGGCCTGTTCGAGCAGAACGTCGGACGAGACGGTGTAGTTGTTCCAGTTCACGTTGCCCAGCACGGCGTACGGGTCGGCGGCCGTCTTCCAGACGATCGGCTCCTGCGTGGTCTCCTGCCGCACGCACATGCCGGACCGGCCGCCGCCGCACGAGACGGCCTCGAACGACCCCTGCATGTCCATCAGGTACTTGGCTTCCTTGCCCGCGGCGTACTGGTCGAAGTTGTCGCTGTACGGCAGGCTCAGCGACCCCTGGGCCGGCGCGGTGGCGGTGCCCTTGCCCTGGCCGGTCGTCGTGGTGACGGTGTAGACGTACCCGGGCTGAACGGTCAGGCTGAAACCGCCGCCGGAGGGCGTGATGTCCGTGGTGTGGGCCAGGTAGTCGGCCGCATTGCTGGAGTTGAGGTTCGTGGCCCAGACGTGCACCTGGCCGGTCGACAGCCCGCCGGTGACCGCGAAGTTCAGGGTCTGGGCGGCGGTGGCGTCCATGGTCTCGATGACCGTGCTGTAGTCGGAGGTGCTGGGGGAACGCAGCGAGACGTAGCTGCCGTTGCCGCGGTTGCCACCGATGTAGCCACTGGAGGAGTCCAGGTACTTCCAGCCGGGCGACGTGAACTGGGTGGTCTGGGCGACCGTCCAGGCCTCCTTGCCCACGCTGTACCAGCCCGACCACGGCTGGTTGGCCAGCATCAGGCCGACGGTGGACCACGGCACGTTCGGGGTGACCGCCGCGATCAGGTCCCAGTTGAGGTAGGCGGTCATCCGGCCGTCGATGTAGCCCCGGTTGATTCCGCGGGCGAGCGGCTTGGCGCCGTCGTTGTAGTCCTGCGACCCGTTCTCGCTGGCCCACAACGTCTTTCCGGTGCCGGTCGCGGTGGACGAGACGGTGCAGGTGGACTCGGCGCTGAGGTAGCCGCACGGGTAGTGACCGCCGATGACGTCGACCACGCCACGCAGGGTCGCGTTGCTCGCCACCGTGTTCGCCGGGTTCCAGCTCCCCGGGTAGTCGTCCCCGAAGATGATCTTCACGGCCGAGTACCCGTTGGCGTTGAGCGCGCTACGAAGACTGATCGTCCAGTTCGCGTCGGTTCGTTTCTCGTTCTGGGCGGCGGTGAGGTAGTCGATCGTCAGGTTGTGCTGCTTGGCGCAGTTCATCCAGTCGATCATGTAGTTGACGGTGTCGGTCGACATGAAGTTGCCGTTGCCCAGCCAGCCAGGCGCGCCCCAGGCCAGTGCCGCCAACTTGATATTGGGATTACGCGCCTTGGCCTGCTCCATGATCCACCACTCGTAGCCGCGGTTGCAGTTCAGGTCACCGCGAACGTGCTCGTGGCTGGGTTCGGCGCCGCTGGTCGAGTTGGTGTCACCGCCGATCTCGACCTTGAGAACCTGCAGCGCGGCGCCGTAGCCGGGCTTGAACAGGTAGTCCAGGATCTGAGTGCGCTGGGGCTCCGGGTAGTCGATCAGCAGACGGCTGTTGCCGCCGCCACCGCTGACCGCGCCGACCCCGTCGAAGGTCTGGCCGCCGGAATTGCCGTTGATGGTGATCGAGCTTGCGGCCTGCGATGGGCCGGCGGTCGCGGCAACCAGGCCGGTGGTGGCGAGGACAGCGGCTCCGAACGCCGCGAACGCCTTACGTAGCTTCATGAGCGCGTGCTCCACTTCTGATTGGCCCCGCCGTTGCAGGCCCAGAGGATCAGCTTCGTGCCGTTGGCCGTCCCGGCGGCGTTGGCGTCCAGGCACAGGCCCGACTGCACGCCGGTGATCGTGCCGTTCGCATTGAGATTCCACTGCTGGTTGGTCTGCCCGTTGCAGTCCCAGATGATCGCCGCGGTGCCGTTGGTCGTGCCGGCCCCGCTGGCGTCGAGACATTTGCTGCCGTACACCTGCAGTTGCTTGCTGGAGGTGCTGGTCCAGCGCTGATTCGACCCGCCCGAGCAGTCGTACAGCTGGATCTGCGTACCGTTGGTGGTGCTGCTGTTGGGCACGTCGGCGCATCGGCCGGACTGGCCGCCGACGAGCTCCGCCCCCGGCTGACCGCCGGAGGAGGCGGGCGTCAGGTAGACCGCGAAGGCGTCATGCGATGCCTGGAAGGTGATCGGCACGTTGACGGCGCCGCCGGAGAGGGTCATCGTCTGGTTGAGAACCACCTGCGGTGCACTGAGTGCTGCCTGGTCCGGGATGCGCTCGACCATCACGTTGACGCTGCCGCCCCCGGCCAGCCAGGTGTTGGACGAGACCCCGTTGAAGGTGACCGTCGCGCTGCCGGTGTATCCGTTGCTGTCGCCGATGACGGCCACGGCCCGGCGGTTGGTGCTGTCGATGGAGGCGGAGATCGCGGTGCTGCCGACCTGGCCGGAGGTGTTGACCAGGGTGCCGGTCATGTCGGCGTAGGCGCGCATCGCCCACCAGTTGCCGCTGGTGGTCCAGTTGCCATTGCTCTGGGTCAGGATGCCGGTGAGGTTGGGGGTCATGCAGCACACCCAGTTGCCCCGCATCGCGTTGCTGTAGCCGGACTGCGCGAACCGGGCGAGGTACCACGCGGTGACACCGGCCGTCTGCCGGTCGGCGGGCTGATACTCGTTGGCCGACAACGGCCGGGCCGAGATTCCGGCGGCCGACAGCTGGCTGTTGAGGGCCTGCGACACCGTGACCGGGTCGTCGACGTCGCCCTCATCGTGGTTGGTGATCCAGTCCGGTACGGTTCCGGCGGACTTGACGTGGTTCAGGAACGTGCTCCACTGCGCCGGCCGGCTCTGCGGGGTGTACGCGAACGACGGGCCGACGATCTGCGCGCCCGGCGCCACCTTGCGGAGTTCCCGGTACGCGGTGTCCCACATCTGGAAGTACTGGGTGCTGTTCACACCGGCCTTCCAGAAAACGGAGATGTCGGGTTCGTTGTCGATGTCGTAGGCGAACGGCAGTCCGGTCGCTTGCAGGGCGCTGACGGTGGAGTCGATGAACGTCGCCCAATTGGAGCAGTTGCCGTTGTCACAGGGGTAGACGGTGTTCGAGGGCTGGCCGGCGTTGAGCCCGTACAGGTCGCTGAGCAGCACCTGGTACTGGGGATGGTTTCCGACCTGATTCAACCGCCGGGCCTGAGCGACGATCGAGGTGATATCGGCCTGGGTGGCGGAGCCGAACTGGTAGTTGTCCTTGATCCAGCCGCCGGAGAACCAGCCGCCACCCCGGAAAGCGTTGATTTTCAACGGCTGGATGAACTGGTCCGCCGGCAGCGTGGCGTCCTGGTTGATCCCGTACAGGACGCCCTCGCCGACCAGCGTGGAGGTTCCCCGGCTGGAGGCCAGGTCGACGCTCAGGGCCTCGTTGGTGGCCGCCTGGCTCTCCCCCGCGACGGTGAGCGGGACGGCGGCCGCCAGGACCATGCCGATCGCGATCGAGGCTCGTGCGGCGAGCCGGCCGAGCTTTCTTCTCTGTTGCATCGATGTCTCCGGTGGCGAGTCGATGATCATTGTCGAGTCCACTTCTGGTTGGTGCCTCCGTTGCACGTCCAGAGCTGGACCTTGGTGCCGTTCGCGGTGGCGTTTCCGTTGGCGTCCAGGCAGAGCCGGGATTGCACGCCGACGACGGTGCCGTCGGACGACAACATCCACTTCTGGTGGTTGCCTCCGCCGCAGTCCCCGATTTCCACGGCCGTGCCGGCGGCCGTGCCTTGTGCACGCGCCTGCAGGCACTTGTTGCCGAAGACGCGAAGCTCGCCGGCGGAGTCCGGCGCGAAGCGCTGCCCGGCGCCGCCGTTGCAATCCCAGAGCTCGGCGGCCGTGCCGTTCGTCGAGACGCCTCCGGTGATGTCCAGGCACCGGCCGGACTGGTTGCCGGTGAGCCGGGAATAGGCGGGCAGCGTGATGCCTCCGGTCGCGGTGTCGAGCCCCCAGGACGGGAACCAGCTCATGGCCGCGGTGCCGGTGCTGGTCAGCGTGATGGGCAGCCAGACCGGCAGCGACGAGTACAGATCACCGGAGTTCCAGCGGTCGCCGACATAGACGTAGTTGGTTCCGGCGCTGCCACTGATCGGCAGCAGGAACGACGTCTGCGAGTCGTAGGTGCGCGTTCCGGAGGGCGCGAAGTTCGTGAACGCGCTCCACGGGCCGGCCGGCGAGGTGGCCGTGGCGTAGACGTTGTCGTTGGTGCCCCAGCCGGTCAGGTGCGAGGTGAGCAGGAAGTAACGACCACCCACCTTCGCCATGGCCGGAGCCTCCAACGAAGGAAAGGTGGCGACGGTGCTCTGTGCGCTGGTGTAGTCGGCGGCCAGGCGTTCGATCCGCATGCCGGCGGCCGGGTCCTCGTGAATCATGTAAGCGGTGCCGTCGTCGTCCTTGAACAGCCCGAGATCCCGGCTCGGGTGGCCGAGCGGCCGGGTCGCGCCGAGATAGGTGTACGGCCCGCAGGGCGTGTCGCTGGTCGCGACACCGGCGCGCTGGTCGCTGTACGAGGTGTTGTCGATGTGCATCCACATCACGTACTTGCCGGTGGTGCTGTTGTAGATCACCTTGGGCCGTTCCACGATCCGTCCGGGCCCGAGGTCGCCACTGGCCTGTCTGGACAGTGCGTTGGCTTGTCTGGTCCAGTGCACCAGATCAGTGGATGAGTAGCATGCCACCGCCGTGAAGGTGGAACCGGCGACCTTGTCCTCGCCCACCATGTAATAGGTGGAGCCCCCGGTGAAGATGCCGGCCCCGTGCGCCTGCAGCCGGTTGCCGGCCGTGTCGGTCCACATGGTGCCCGGGACGACCGTCGCGGTGGCTGCTTGCGCCGCGCGGGGCGCGACCAGCAACGCCAATGCGACGGCGGTCGTCGCGGCGAACGCGCGCAGCAAACGTGAGTGCGTTTTGACCATCATGCCTCCTGAATGACAGCAAGGGGCGCGAGCGACGTCGGTCACGCGAGTCTCGGCCGGGGCACCGAGGAAGCGGTGTGCGGCAGCAGTTGAGAACCGGTTCGACAGCGATGCCCGTTAATACGCCTGCAACATAGGTCGTACGTGTGACGAAAGTCAAGTGATGGCTGCCGATGCGTTGCACCGCCCTGACGACCCGCAAAAGACGCCCTTTAGCTGCGAAGATCTGCGTCCACGTCCGTACCCGGGCAGGCGCCGGCGGCGAGCCGGTGAGATCCGCACGTCGCACCGATCTCCTCTGTCCAGCGGCGCCGCCAGCCAGAAATTTCGGGTCTGAAACCTCCGTGAGCGAATCGGTTCGATAGATGAGGGTGTCTCAGCAGACGCCGGGCGGCGGTCGGCCGGTCGCTACTTCGCCAGGGCTGGACGGACCCGGAACGAGCTTGCGGTCCGGAATGCGGCGTCGTCCTGCACCTGGTCCACCCACAGCTCGCGGCCCCGGCGGTGCAGGAACCAGCCCGGGTAGTTGGACGCTTCCAGCATGATGGAGCCGGCCTCCGCGCCGTCCTTGACGCAGAAGGTGGCGTCGCTACGGAACAAGGGCGTTCCCTGGTCGGGATCGAGGCGGAAGCGCCACGAGGCGTGCCGCAGATACCGGTCGTTCTCGGTGCGGAACGAAAAGCAGCCCGGCTTGGCGAGACCCGCGATTGCCGTGAAGGTCGCCGGGCGCCGAACGGCAAGCGCACTGCCGGCCTGGATCGGTGTCAGGACGCCGAGATCGTCGGCGGTCGTGACGAACAGCCCCGGCTCATCGGCGGATTCCAGCGACATCGGCTGCCCCGGGCGCAGCGAGACGATCGCGGTCGCCGGGGGTCTGGTGGTGGCGATGGTCGCGGGCGTCCGGTTGGTGGCGGAGGCCCGCGGTGCCGGCGACGTCGTCGCATGTTCCGGCCGGGCGAGCGCGGGCGCCGCGTTGACCGTAGGCGACGGTGCCGCTGTCCCCGGTAGATGGGTGACCGTCACCGCGGTGCCCGCCGCCAGGGCACCGGCCGCGATCGTCGCCGCGACGGGATGCGCGACGATCGACTGCACGAACTGGCTCAGGATCCCGGCCTTGATGCCGACGCCGCCGGTCGCACCGGACGCGCTCGCCAACGCGGCCGTGGTCACCACGGTTTTGCCCGCCACCGCGGCGGCCAGCCCGACCGGAACCGCCAGAAGGGCGAACGCGGGAAGCAGGCGCTCCACCGGGATCATGTCGTGCGCCGGACGCCCGCAGATGTCGCAGGACCGGACATGCCGGCCCAGACGCTTCCGCCACAACGGGATCGGGACGCCGTCCCACTCCGCGACTGCCGCTGCGAGCCCGTCACACCTCGGCCGGGCGTCCAGCGCGGCGACGATCTCCCGGCTCAGGTCGAGCTGCTCACGCATCCGCTGGATCCGGACGCCCGCGTGGGCGACTCCGGCCCCGAGGGCCGCCGCGACTTCGGTACGGGACAACTCCCCCGCGCGCTCCAGCAACCACAGTGACAGCACTACCCGATGGTCCGGGTCCAACCATCGCCCCGCCTTCAGGACCTGGCGGCGCTGGGCCGACAGCTCCACCTCGAGCACGGTGACGTCCTCGAACTCCGCGGCCAGGTCCGGCATCCCGGCCGCTTCGTCCAGCGAGGCGGCTCGCCGCTCACCCGCCGCCCGGCGGTGCAGATGGGTGCTGATCTGGTGCACGGCGATGGTTACGAGCCAGGAACGGAAGCTCTCCACCTGGCGCAACATCGGCAACTGGCGCAGAGCTCGCACCATGATGTCCTGCACGACGTCGTCGGCGTCGGCCTGCCCGTCCATCGCCCGCCGCACGATGCTGTAGACCAGCGGCAGGCTGGCCGCGACAAGGTCGTCAAGGGCACGGCGGTCGCCCGTCTGAGCCGCGACTACCAGGCTCGCCTCGATCGTGCCTACAACTCGCATCTCACATCACCGTTGTAAAGGTTGATTTCTCCGGCGCCACGGGCGTGGACCATCACCGAGATGATCCACGCCCCATGCCGGGTCCCGACTCAGCGGTATCCGGCGGCGACGACGTTCGCTTGAACGGCGTTCTCGGTGGCGTCCGACGGGTAGCCCGCGACGACGGCGCCTTCGTAGAATGTGCCGGCGCTGAGGTTGGCGCCACCACCCGGCTTGCAGCAGTCGCCCCCGCTGCCGAGCACGATCGCGCCCTGCTTCTTCATCGGGCTGTACCCGCTGGGCAGGCTGCCGTCCCACAGCGTGTAGAGGCTGCCCGACTGCGCATCGCTGCCCTTCATGGCGAACCGCGACGTGCCGTTGTTCTTCAGGGTCGCGGTCACGAACTTGCTGCCGAAGGCGCGCTGGCCGGGATTCCAGGTCTGGCTGCCACCCGGGTAGAGACCCCACTCCAGATCGGCCTGCACCCACGGGCCGGTGCCACTACAGCCACCGAACCAGCACTGGGTGCCGAAGTTGATCGCGTCCATGGCGCCGGCGGCATCCGCCTTGCGGGTGGTCTCGCTGTTGCCGTAGTCGAAGCAGCAGCCGCTGTTGACGTGTTTGCCGGAGGTGACCATGTAGATGCCTTCGGGCGCGGTGCCGGTCGGCACACCGGTCAGATGCCCATCGCGCCAGTAGCTGTTGCCGGGATTGATGTAGAGGGAGTAGGCCTTGCCGCCGCCGACGGTCAACGACTCGCTGGTCGCCTTGGCCGGGCTGCTCTGTACCGACCCGGGCACGGCCGCGGAGCCCTGGTACCACAAGTCGTTGCCGTGTCCCGACTGGTCATAGACGACGGTCACTGCGCACGTGGTGTTGGCGCAGAAGGAGTCCTGGGCGGCCGCGTTGGCAACGCCGCCGGCCGCCAGTACGCCGATCTCGCGAGTCGCGTTGTCCGAGGAACGCCGGACCTGGTACAGGTTGCCGCCGTAGGAGGCGAACAACGCCCGGGTCGTGCTGTGCGCGGCGACGCAGGGTGTGCCGCCGGCGGCGTAGATGTCGCACGGTCCGGATCCGGACGGTGGGGGTGTCGTGGTTCCCGACTGCGACCACTTCTGGTTGCTCGCGCCGAGGCACTGCCAGAGCTGCACCTTCGTGCCGTTGGCGGTGCCGTTGGCACTGGCGTCGAGACAGAGACCGGACTGCACCCCGGTCACCGTGCCGTCGGTATTGACGTTCCACTGCTGGTTGGTCTGCCCGTTGCAGTCCCAGATGATCACCGAGGTGCCGTTGGTGGTGCCGCGGCCGTTGGCGTCCAGGCATTTGTTGCCGTAGACCATGAGCTGCTTGCCTGAGGTGTACGTCCACGACTGGTTGGCCTGGCCGTTGCAGTCCCACAGCTCTGCCTGCGCCCCGTTGGCGGTGCTGGCGCCCGAGACGTCGAGGCACCGTCCGGATTGACCGCCCACGATCGCCGTGGGCGTGCCCACCGTCGCCGCGGCCGCGGCGGCAGCCGGGATCAGCAGCGCCGCGCCGGCGGCGAGCAGGGCGACGGCGAACGCGGCCGGGGCACGGAGCCCGCTGCGCCGGTCGCGCCGATGGTGCAGAACAGCCATGGCGATTCCTCAAGGCTCGAAGGGGTACGGAGATTGACAGTGCTGCATGCCAAGCCGTGTTAAAAACTGATGATAACGTTCACAACTTTGCCGTCAAGGAAGACCTCGGCCAATGGCAGGAGCAGCCAGAATTGCCCGTGTATCGGCCGACGGCACATTTCGAAGAGCCAGCCGTGAGCGCTAACAAACTGGTGGCTAATTTCACCACATTGGAAGGCCGATAATTGTTACGTCAGCACGGCCCGCGGAGTCCATCGACGGCGCCGTCCGGTTCCGCGGGATCGCATACCGTTGACAGGCCTGGTCGCGTACGTTTCGATCGACGGCTGATGGAAGACGTCGCCTGTGCAGCGCAGAGCACCCGCTGGTTCGACGTCGGGGTCAGCTCGGAGACCGATCCGCACCGGGCCGGGGTGGCGGCGGCGTCCCGAGCGCTCACGGGCCCGGATCCCCGGCTGCTGGTGGTGTTCTGCTCGATCCGTCTGGATCCGCACGCGGTGCTCGCCGGCATCGCGGAGGTTGCCGCCGGGATCCCGCTGATCGGCTGTTCCTCCGGCGCCGAGATAAGCGCCGAGGGCCCCGCCACCGGCCTGGTGACGATCGCCGCGTTCGGCGGCTCCGGTTTCACCGTACGGACCAGCGCCGCGACCGGAACCCGGACGGCAGCACGCGAAGGCGGCATCGAGGTGGCCCGCTCGGCCTTCGCCGGGATGGACGGCACGAACCAGCTGATGCTGCTGTTGACCGACGGCCTGGTCGAGGACCAGGACGACATCATCGGCGGGGTCTACGAGATGCTGGGCGCCGGCGTGGCCCTTGCCGGCGGCGCCGCGGGCACGGCCCTTCTCGCCGACGGCGCCACTGCCAACACCTTTCATCTGTACGATGGCGAAGTTCTCACCGACGCCGTCGTGGCCGCGGCGATCACATCCGACGGGCCGCTGGGAGTGGCGATGCGGCACGGTTTCCGCGAGGTCGGGGAGCCCATGGTGGTGACCCGCAGCCGCGACGGTCGCATCTACACCCTCGACAACCGACCGGCGCTGCACGCCTACCTGGACCGGTTGGGCGCGCCGGCCGAGGCCTACCACGACAAGACGGCGTTCGTCGCGTTCTCCAGGTTGCGTCCACTGTGCGTGCTGCGGCGCGCGACGGAGGAGGTCCGCTTCGTCACCGAGCACGCCGACCTCGACGAGGGTTCGCTGGTGTGTGTCGGCGACGTCCCGGAGGGTGGCGTGGTCTGGCCGCTGGAATCGGACGCGGAGAGCACCATCGAGGCGGTCGACAGCGCCTGGCCGGCCGCCGTCGATGCACTGGGAGGCCGGCCGGCGCTGGGCTTCCTCGCCTTCGACTGCGGGGTCCGGCAGGACATCCTGAGCCAGACCCCCACCGGCGACCGGGTGGCCGAGGAGGTCGGCCGCATGGTTCAGCAGGCAGACGACCGGCCGTTCATCGGTTTCTACACGTGGGGTGAGATCGCCCGGACCCGGGGCGTCAACGGACTGCACCACCAGTCCCTCGTCGTACTGGCTGTCGGCTGATCTCAGATGTACGACATCGCCGCCGCCCTGGTCGTACAGCAACTAGCCGAATTCCTCGGCGCGCTGTCGGAGGTCTCCGACGTGCCGAACACGTACCGCACCGCCACCATGCGCGCCGCGCGCGCTCTGGACGCCGAGATGGTCGCGGTGTTACGCGGCGATGCGATAGCGGCCGCGGTCGGGTTCCCGGCGGGTCAGGCACCGGTGGGTGACCTGCTGGCGGTCGTTTCCGGTGAGCGGGCCACGGTCGAGGTGCCGGGCTGTGGCGCGTGCCCGGCGATCTTCGCGCCGAGTGCCAGCGGGCCGGCCGAATATCTGGTGGTGGCGCGCGGCGGCGCGGGTGGCTTCACGGTCGAAGAGGCAAGCCTCGTACGCGGCATGGCACGGGTGCTGGAATTGCACGTCCATATGTTGAAGAGCCTGGCCGCCGAGCGCAGCCAGGCGGCACGCAACAGCGAGCTCGTCGATTCGCTGAGCGAGCGCCAGCGCCTGCTGGAGCACCTGTCCGGAATCCAGCGCGCCATCGCCCGCCGGGCACCGCTGTCGCGGGTCCTCAACATGATCACCGCCGGTGCCCACGAGATGCTGGGCGAGGACGGCGTGGCGCTGTGGCTGCTCGACAGCGACGAGCCGGCCATGCTGGTGATGACCTCGGAGACCGGACTGCCGGAGCAGGTCGTCCGGCAGCCGTCGCGCACCACGGTGGCGGAGGCCGGGACCGCGGGCCGGGCCATCGTCGACGACAACCTGTCGACGGTCGCCGACCCGGGTGAGGTCAGCATGGCGGTGCCGGTCCACGACAGCGGTACGGTCGTCGGTGCCCTCGCGGTGACGGCGCACGGCCTCGACCGCGTGTACGAGAAGCGGGACCACGACATCCTGCACGCCTTCGCCGAGCACGCCAGCCTCGCGGTCACCGACGCGAAGACGTTCCAGGCGCTCAACAAGGCCAGCCACGACCTGATCACCGGGCTCGTGAGCCGCAGCCCGTTCATGGAGCAGCTGCAACGTGGCCTGTCCGTCGCGAGCCATGCGGGCGACCGGCTCGGCCTGTTGTTCGTCGACCTGGACGGATTCAAGCTCGTCAACGATTCGCTCGGCCATGCCGCCGGCGATGCGGTGCTGGCCGAGGTCGGTGCCCGGTTGCGGGCCTGTGTCCGCGCCACGGACACCGTGGGCCGGGTCGGCGGTGACGAGTTCGCGGTCCTGTTGGCCGGTTTCGAGACCGACGACGAGGTGATCGCCGTCGCCGATCGGGTCCTCGACCAGGTCAGCCGGCCGTTCGACCTGACCGGGCAGGATGTCTTCATCGGTGCGAGCGTGGGCGTCACCTTCAGCACGCCCGCCTCTCCGGACGCCGACGCGCTCATCCGTGACGCCGACCTCGCGATGTACCACGCCAAGCGCACCGGCAAGGGGCGGTACGAGGTCTTCCGGCCGGCGATGCAGGAAGCCTTCGAGAAGACCCTGAACCTCGCGACGGATCTTCGCCGGGCACTGGAACGCGACGAACTCGTCGTTCATTACCAGCCGATCTGCACCCTGGCCGACGGCGAGCCGACCGGGCTGGAGGCGCTGGTTCGCTGGCGGCACCCGACGCGCGGGATGGTCGCTCCGATGGAGTTCATCCCGGCGGCCGAGGAGACCGAGCTGATCATTCCGATCGGTCACCGGGTGTTGCGCGAAGCCTGCCGCTCCACCTCCGCGTGGAATCAGCGGCGCGCACTCGCTGGGCTCCCGGAGCTGACCGTCCACGTCAACGTCTCGATCCTGCAGCTGCGAGGCGACACGGTGGAGTTGGTGGCCGAGGTGTTGCGCGAGACCGGGCTGGGTGCATCGCGGCTGGTCCTGGAGATAACCGAATCGTATCCGGCGCTTGATCTCAAGCAGGTCTGCCATCAGTTGCACCGGTTCAAGGATCTGGGCGTGGGACTCGCCATCGACGACTTCGGAACCGGGTATTCGTCGCTGCTGGCGCTGCGCGAGTTTCCGATCGACACGATCAAGATTGACAAGTCATTCGTCGACGACCTCGACCGGCCCGGCGACCGCTCGGAGCTGACCCGCGCCATCGTCCAGTTGGGACACGCGGTGCGGCGGAACGTGATCGCCGAGGGCGTCGAATCGGAACGCCAGCGGAGGGCGTTGCTGGACTGCGGCTGCCGGCTCGGCCAGGGCTACCTCTTCGCCAAGCCTCTGGACCACGCCGCGGCGGCCGCCCTGGTCCTGCCGGGGCCGGCCGCCGGCTCGTTGGAGCCGGCGGCCGGCGCCGGGACTACTTCGTGACCTCGAGGTGGTCGAGGTTGAACCAGCCGGTGTCGGAGCTGCGGTAGGAGACGGTGATCGCGTTGCTACCGGCGGCGAGTTGAACGGCGGTGGTGGCGTCGGCCCAGGTGTTCCAGCTTCCGGTCAAGGGCAGGGAGACCTGTCCCTGGGCGGTTCCGTTGACCGAGACGGTCGCGGTACGGGTTCCGGCGGGCCCGTCGGGTCCGGCGGCGTAGCGCAGGTCGAGGGTGTAGGTGCCGGCGGTGGGTGCGGCGATGTTCTGGGTGACGCCGGGTCCGGGTGCGGTGAAGCAGGCGACGAAACCGGTGCCGGTGTATCCGGGGTGGTCGGTGGCGGTGCAGGCGCCGCCGGCCAGGGCGCCGGTTTCGGCTTCGCAGATCTCATCCGTGCCGCACGGAACGAGAATGTCGGCGGCGTTCTGCGCGCTGATCGTGCCGCCGGCCGAGAGGGCGGTGGCGGTGCCGGTCAACCGGTAGCCGCCCTCCGGCAGGAGCGATGTCGCCGTGACCCGGTAGGTGACGGTGGCACTCCTGCCAGGCAGCAGGGCCGGTACGGGAGGACAGGTGGCGGCGCCGCCGCGCGCGCACGTGACCTTCAACCGCGAGGTGTCCGAGGCGTTCAGGGCGAGTCGTACGCCGAGGTCGGTGACGCCGCTGTTGTTGGTCAGGGTGACCGGAACGTCGTAGGTGGTACCGGCGTTCAGTTGGGCGGGTGCCTGGAGCGTCACGGTCTGCGGATCGGTCCAGGACAGATAGACCGCGTACGCGTCGTGACTGGCCTGGAAGGTGAACGGCAGGGTCACAGCGCCGTGGGTGACCGTGAGGGTCTGGCTGGCGACGACCTCGGGCGTGTAGAGCGGTGTCCGGTCGGGGATGCGATAGATCGTGGCGTGCAGTTTGCCGCCGCGCAGCAGCCACGGCGTGGTGGCCAGTCCGGTGAAGGTGACCGAGCCGGGCCCGGTGTAACCGTCGGAGTCGCCGATCACGGCGACCGCACGCCGGTGAAGTGGGTCCTTGGCGGCGGAGATCGCGGTGGTGCCCACCTGTCCGGAGGTCGTGACGAGTGAGCCGGTCAGATCGGCGTAGGTGCGCATGGCCCACCAGTTGCCGGTGGGGGCCCAGCCACTCGGGGTCTGCCCCAGCACCCCGGTGAGGTTGGGGATCATGCAGCACTGCCAGTTGCCGCGCATCGCGTTGGTGTAGCGGGACTGGGCGAAGCGCGCCAGGTACCAGCTGGTCACGCCGGCGGTCTGCCGGTCGGCGGGCTGGTACTCGTTGGCCGAGAGCGGAAGCTTGGGCAGTCCCGCGGCGGTGAGGTCGTCGGTGATGGCCTGTCCGACGGTGACGGGGTCGTCGACGTCGCCCTCGTCGTGGTTGCTGATCATGTCGGGCACGGTGTGGGCCGTCTTGACGTGGGCGAGCCAGGTCTGCCATTCCGCGGGCATCCGCTGCGGGGTGTAGGCGAACGACGGCCCGGCGATGGTGGCCCGGGGCGCGAGCCGGCGGATCTCGCGGTAGGCGGTGTCCCACATCTGGAAGTACTGGGGCGTGTTGACGCCGGGCCCCCAGAAGAAGGAGAACTCGGGTTCGTTCCAGATGTCGAAGGCGAAGTTCACGCCGGAGGCCTTGAGCGCCGTGATCGTGGTGTCGAGGAAGGTGATGTAGTTCGAGCAGTCGCCGTCGGCGCAGGGCCAGACCGTGTTGCTCGGTTCACCGGCGTTGGCCCCGTAGAGGTCGCTGAGCAGCACCTGATACTGCACGGGACGGTCGGAGGTCTTCTGCAGGCGTTTCGCCTGGGCGACGATCGAGGTGATGTCGGCCTTGGTGGCGTCGCCGTAGGTGTAGTTGTCCTTGATCCAGCCGCCCGAGAACCACCCGCCGCCGCGGAAAGCGTTGACGTGCAGCGGTTTGAGGTACTGGTCGTCGGGCTGGCCGCCGTCCTCGGTGATGCCGTAGAGGAAGCCTTCGCCTACGCCGGTGGCCGGTCCGGTGGTCGCGGCGAGGTTCACGCTGAGTGCCTTCGCGGCCGGGTCGTCTGCCGCGGCGGGATTCCCGGACGCGGCGACGAGCGGGACGGCCAGCGTCACGATGATGGCGGCCGCCAGGGTGGCGCGGCGGCCCTTCGATCTGGTTGTCATCGGGTGATCACCTCTGTTCGTGCACGGAGATCGGTGGGCAGGGACGATCGACGCGCCTGGGCCCTGCCGTGGGCCAGGCGTGTGGGAGGGTCGGGCTGGGTGCAGGGGTGCGGGGGTGCGGGCCTACCCGGCCGCCGGGACGGGGCCGGTGCTGGAGCGCAGCGAGATCGGTGGGACGAGCAGCAGATGGCGTAACGGCGCGTCGGGCGCGGCGATGCGCTCGAGCAGCAGATCGACGGCGTGCCCGCCCATTTCGATGGTGGGCACGTCGGCGGCGGTCAACGGAGGCCGGAAGTCCTCGGCCCAGTGCCGGGCGGCGACGCCGGCGAGGGAGAAGTCGCGGGGAACGCGGACCCCGGCCCGTTCGAGGGCGCGCTGGATGCCGGGCAGGGCCGCTTCGTTGACGGTGACGGCGGCGGTGATCTCGCGATGGTCCTCGCGAAGCCGCTGGATGCAGTCCTCGCCGGCGGCGGCGTCATCGCCGCAGGTCAGGGCGAGGCTGTTCAGGTTGCGCTGGGTGGCGGCCTCGGTGAAGCCTTCGAGGGCGCGCTGGGCCGGTCCGTAGCCGGCGGCGACGAGTTCCGGTGAGCGGTTGATCAGCGCGATGTCGCGGTGACCGAGGTCGGCCAGGTGGTGGACGCAGCGGGCGATCAGGGTGCCGTAGTCGATGTCGACCCAGCAGGTGCCGTCCGGGTTGGCGGTGTGTCCGATGGTGACGAACGGCAAGCCGGCCTGCTGGAGCCGGCTGACGCGTTGGTCCTCGAGCCGGATCTCCATCAGGATGACGCCGTCGACGCGCCGTCCCGAGGTGATGCGTTCGAAGGAGCGGTCGTGGTCGCCGCCCGACGGTGAGAGCAGCACATCCAGGTCGGCGCGGGCGGCCGCCTCGACGACGCTGGCCACGAAGCCGAGTTGCATGTCGGTCAGGCGCAGGCTGGCCGGGGGGATGACCAGGCCGATCGTGCGGGTCCGGCCCTCTTTCAGAGCGCGGGCGGCGGCGTTGGGCCGGAAGTCCAGCTCGTCGATGACCGCCTGGATCCGGCGCCGGGTCTCCTCGGTGACCGGCCGTTTGCCGCTGAGCGCGTACGACACGGTGCTGCGCGACACCCCGGCCCGGCGGGCGATCTCGCCGATGTTCATGTCGTCTCCCCTTGCCCGCGGGCGGCCAGCACGCGTCGTGGACATCATGACGCACCGAGCCGTCCGGGCAGCCCTTCGGGCGTAGCGTCCTCGGGCCCAGCGCCGTCGGAACCAGCGCCGTCGGAACCAGCGCCGTCGGAACCAGTGCGCCGTCGGAACCAGCGTCGAATCGGTTCGCTGCTAACGTAGAACCGCGCTCGCGGATATGTCAACGTTGCTTCGCCGGTGTGAACCGAATATTGCCGCTTCCTAGGCCATTGTCTTGACCCCACCTCGAAGACGGCCCTACTGTGCCGTCGAACCGGTTCGTCGAACCGGTTCGCACCCCATAGGTGAAGGGGCTCAACTCATGAAGAACAATCCTCGGGGACGGCGAGCCGCGGCCGCCGCGTTGGCCGCCGTCGTCGTGACCACCACCTTGGCCGCCTGCTCCGCCGGTTCGTCCGGCTCCGGGTCCTCGGGCGGCACCGGCGGCGCGTACCAGATCTGGGACCCGTATCCGCAGTTCGACAACAGCTCGCCGTGGGTCAGCCTGCTGACCAAGTGCGGCACGGACGCCGGCGTGACGGTCAAGCGCACCGGCTATGACACCTCGGACCTGACCAACAAGGCCTTGCTCGCCGCGCAGCAGGACAACTCACCGGACGTGCTGATCGTGGACAACCCGGTGATCTCCACCCTGGCCGAGGCGGGCGCGCTGGCCACCACCGGCGACACCAAGCTCGACACCTCGGCCATGCTGCCCAACCTGCTCGGAGCGGGCCAGACCGGCGGCAAGACCTACGGCGTACCGATCGGCGCCAACACCCTCGCGCTGTACTACAACAAGAAGGTCCTGGACGCCGCCAAGGTCGATCCGTCGAGCATCAAGGACTGGACGTCGCTGACCGCCGCGCTGGCCAAGGTGAAGGCCGCCGGCAAGAAGGGCATCACCTTCTCCGGCATCGGCACCGAAGAGGGCAGCTTCCAGTTCCTGCCCTGGTTCTGGGGTTCAGGAGCGAACCTGACCCAGCTCGACTCCGCCCAGGGCGTCTCGGCGCTCGCGCTGTGGACGGGCTGGCTCAAGGACGGCTACGCCCCGAACTCGGTCATCAACAACACCCAGACCACCAGCTGGCAGGAGTTCGCCGCCGGCGACTACGCCTTCGCCGAGAACGGCACCTGGCAGCTGGCCAACGCGAAGAAGACCGGCTTCGAGTACGGCGTGATACCGATCCCGGCCAGCACGGGCGGCACCGCACCCGCGCCGACCGGCGGCGAGTTCGTCTCGGTCCCCGTACAGAGCGACACCGCCCGCTACACCACCTCGGCGAAGATCGTCAGCTGCCTGACCGGCAGCGACAACCTGCTCGCGACCGACACCACCCTGTCCTACGTGGCGCCGACCGATGCCGTCCAGCAGAAGCAGGTCGCGGCCGACCCCGAGCTGAAGGTGTGGGTCGACGCGGTCAAGGCCGCCAAGGGCCGCACCGGCGACAACCTCGGGACCAGATATCCCCGGATCTCCGAACCGATGTGGGGCGCGGTGCAGGCGGCGCTGAGTGGTTCCAAGTCACCCCAGGCCGCGATGACCGCCGCCCAGACCACGGCCGCGTCCGCCACCAAGTGATCCGGTCATGACCCGATCCGATGCCTCCCTCGCGGTACACGGGACGCACGATGCCGAGGGTGCGGCGCCGGCCGCGCCCCCGGCCGGCTCCGGCCGCCGGCCGTCCGGACGCTGGGCCGCCTGGGCCTTTCTCGCTCCGGTCCTGGTCTACCTGGCGCTGTTCTACGCCTACCCGATGTACCGCAACCTCGACCTGAGCCTGCGCGACTACACCGTGCGGTCCTTCGTTCAGGGCGGCGCGCCGTTCATCGGCCTCGACAACTACCGGCGGGTGTTCGCCGACCCCACGTTCTGGCCCGCGATCACCCACACCCTGGTCTTCACGGTCGTGTCGATCCTCTTCCAGTTCTCCATCGGCATGGCCCTGGCCGTCTTCTTCGTGCAGCACTTCCCGCTCTCGTCCACCCTGCGGGCGCTGTTCCTGGTGCCGTGGCTGCTCCCGCTGATCGTCAGCGCGAGCACCTGGTCCTGGATGCTCAACAGCGACTCCGGCATCGTCAACTGGACCCTCGGCCTGGTCGGTGTGGATCCGGTCAACTGGCTCACCTCACCGTCGTGGTCGCTCGTGTCGGTGATCATCGCCAACATCTGGATCGGGATCCCGTTCAACCTCGTGGTGCTGCACAGCGGCCTGCAGGCGATCCCGGAGACCGTCAACGAGGCCGCCGCGCTCGACGGGGCCAACGGCTGGCAGCGGTTCTGGCGCATCACCTTCCCGCTGATGCGGCCGGTGTCGGCGATCACGCTGCTGCTCGGCCTGGTCTACACGCTCAAAGTCTTCGACATCATCTGGATCATGACCAAGGGCGGGCCGACCGACTCGTCGACCACGTTCGCCACCTGGTCGTACCGGCTCGGATTCGGCAGCCTGCTCCCCCGGTTCGGCCCCGGAGCCGCCGTCGGGAACCTGCTCATCATCCTGGCGCTGATCTTCGGCTTGATCTACATCCGCGTACAGCGCCGGCAGGAGGCGTCATGACCCGGCCGCTCAAAACCGCCGTCGGCGTCGTGCTCACCGCGGTCATGCTGTTCCCGCTGTACTGGATGATCAACGTGTCCTTGACCAGGGACACCGACATGCGCCACGACCCGCCCTATCTGATCCCGGTCCACGGCACCCTCGAGGGCTACCGGGCCGTCGTCGACCAGCAACTGCCGTACCTGGGCAGCAGCCTGCTCATCGGCGTCGGCACCGTACTGCTGACCGTCGTGCTGGCCGCCCCGGCCGGCTACGCCCTGGCGAAACTGCGCCCCCGCGGAGCACGGCTGATCAGCCTCGTCCTGCTCGTCGCGCAAATGATCCCCGGCATCATCATGGCGATGGGTTTCTACGCCGTCTACCTCAGGGCCGGCGTGCTGAACACCCTGCCCGGGCTGATCCTGGCCGACTCGACGATCGCGGTGCCGTTCGCCGTTCTGATCTTCACCGCGTTCATGTCCGGCATCCCCGAGGAACTCACCCAGGCCGCGCTCATCGACGGCGCCTCCCGGTGGCGCACCTTCCGCTCGGTCATCCTGCCGGTATCCCGCAACGCGATTGTCACCGTCAGCCTGTTCGCGTTCCTCTGGGCCTGGTCCGACTTCGTCTTCGCCAGCACGCTCGACGGCGGCGGCACCCACCAGCCCGTCACCCTCGGCATCTACCACTACATCGGCAACAACAACCAGCAGTGGAATGCCATCATGGCCACCGCCGTGATCGCCTCCATCCCGACCGCGATCCTGCTGATCATCGCTCAGCGCTACGTCGCGGCCGGGATCACCGCCGGCGCGGTCAAGGACTGACCGGCCCCGTCCCATCAGAAAGCAGGCACCGTGCCGGGTCCCACCTTCTCCATTCTCGACATCCCGTTCTCCTACCGAGGATCGTGGCTCGACATCTCGCCGGTCATCGCCGAGAAGACCTACGCCGAGGACCTGCACCTCGTCTCCCACCAAACCGGCATGCACCCCGTCCTGCGCTTTCTCCCCCTGCACAACGACCACCGGGCGACCACCCGGACCACCGCCACTCCTTCGCTGCTCACCTGGCACCACGAACACGACGACACCCTGCGCATCGAGGCGACCTACCAGAGCGCCGGCACCATCCGCGTGCGCGGCACCGGCCTGGGCCTGCGCCTCGAAGCCGCCGCGACCACCTTGACCCCGTTCAGCGGCAGCTACTTCTACCGCGACCCGGTCGACGACGCCTACGTGCTCACGTCCTACGAGACCGGACGCCGCTACCGGATCACCGCGCGTACCCCGGCGACCATCCGGACGGCCGGGCTCGAGGCCCTCGGCCGAGCCGACCGCCACCTCACCCTGCCGGCGGGCCGGCCGTGGGAAATCGCCATCGAGGAACAGCCGGCCACCCGCGGCACCCCCGGCGCCGCGCTGTCCTTCGACGACACCGTCGCCGCGGCGGCGGCCCAGTTCGCCGCCTTCGTCGAGGCGATAGCTCCCTGGCGCGGCGAAGCCACGCCCGCGGCCGAGCTCGCCGCGTACGTGTTGTGGTCGGCCACCGTGAACCCGGCCGGCTTCCTCACCCGGCCCGGCGTCCTCATGTCGAAACACTGGATGGACAAGGTGTGGAGCTGGGACCACTGTTTCAACGCGCTCGCCCTCGCCGGCGGCGAGCCGGCTCTGGCGTGGGACCAGTTTCAGCTTCCCTTCGACCACCAGGACCCGGCCGGCGCGTTGCCGGACTCGATAACCCACTCCGAGGTGCTCTACAACTTCGTCAAGCCGCCCATCCATGGATGGGCCCTCCGCCGGCTGCGCCCCCGGCTCGACCTCGGCCGCGATGAGCTCGCCGGCGCCTACCGTCAGCTGGCCGCCTGGACCCGCTTCTGGCTCGACCACCGCCGTACGCCCGGGCACCCGCTCGCCCACTACCAGCACGGCAACGACAGCGGCTGGGACAACGCCACCACCTTCGACCACGGCCGCCTCATCGAGACCGCCGACCTGTCCGCTTTCCTGATCCTGCAACTGCGCGAACTCGCCGCCATCGCCACCGACCTCGAACAGCCCGGCGAGGCCCGGCAATGGCAGAAAACCGCGGACGAGCTCCGCGACGCCCTCTTCGCCGAGCTCTGGCAGGACGACCAGTTCACCGCCCGGTCCGCCGTCACCGGCCGGTCCCACCACAGCCGCAGCCTGCTCAACCTCATGCCGATCGTCCTCGGCGCCGAACTGCCCGACGACATCAGCGCCGCCCTGGCCAAGCGCCTCGCCGGGCACCTCACCGAACACGGTCTGGCCACCGAACCGGTCGACTCGCCCGACTACGCCGCCGACGGCTACTGGCGCGGGCCCATCTGGGCGCCCACCACCGTGCTCATCGAGGACGGTCTACGCCGCGCCGGCCACCACGAACTCGCCGACACCATCAGCGCACGCTTCCGGGCCCTCTGCGAGAAATCCGGGTTCGCCGAGAACTTCGACGCCCAGACCGGCGTCGGGCTCCGCGATCGCGCCTACACGTGGACCGCCAGCAGCTACCTCATCCTCGCCGCCGGGCATGGCCGTAGCCCTCGTCGTGGATCCGGCCAGGAGCGATAACCCGCCGGTGAGCCCGGGTCTTCTACGCCGCTTGCCGCAGCGACATCACCGCCCACGGCGAAAGGTCGACGTCGAGGTCGAGCACGCCGTCGTCCGGCACGGTCACCGTGTACCGGAGGAGCGAGCCGGCGACCGCGTTCAGGTATTCGCTCTCGGCCCGGGACGGATTGAGTGGGGACCCGAGCCGGTGCCAGGCCTCGGCGACGTTCCCGTGTTCCCCGTCCAGGATCTCGACGAGGAACGTGGTCCCCGGCTCCAGCCCACCGATCGAGTGGTGGATTCTCCGGGTCGGCCCCGTCTCGGCCAGCGCGCGAGTGGCCTCGTACGAGTTCGCCGAGCCGACGCTCCGCAGCGCCATCTCCTCGGGATAGTTGAAGAAGAGGGCGGACAGGGCCGACGTCCGGCTGTCGCGGGTGACGACGCCGTGCGGCGTCTGAAGGAGCAGCCGGTCACCGAGCCGCTCGAGCATCGTGAACGCGTGGTAGGTCGGCTTGGCGATGCCGGCCTCGTTCACCAGCCCGAACCCGCCGTGAAACGGTCCGAGCCCGGCGCCTCCCTCTTCGAACACGTCGGTGAACGTCCAATAGGAGAGGGAATCGGCGAGAGCGGCGCATTTCAGGTACGCCCGCGCGATGTACGTGGCCGCGAAGAGGCTGTCGTGGACGAAGTCCCGGGCCGACGGCGAGGTCGACCATTCGGTGATGTGGATCTCCGCATTCGGATACGGACTCTTCGTCACCAGCCGGCGAAGGCGGTTCAGGTCGTCGAAGGTCGCGTCGGCGTACCGGGCGATGTGGACCGCCCGGCCGTCGGCGCCGTACGCGAAGTCGGTCGGGTAAAGGTGCGTGGAAACGAAGTCGATCGGCAGTTCCCGCTCCGCGCACCACGCGATGAAGTCCTCGACCCATACCGGGCGCCAGTCGAGGGCGTCCACATCGGACGCGGCAGCCGTCGCGTGCATGGCCGCCCGGTCCTCGACCTCGCCCCGGTAACGATCGTCGGGCACGAAGACGCTCGTCGCGGGCCCACCCACCTTCAGCTCGGAGTCGATCTTCTTGATCGCCACCGCGGTCTGCTCGTAGAGCTCGAAGTATTCGGTTTTGGTGCCCGTCCAGAAATGGGGGACCAGATTCGGTTCGTTCCACACCTCGAACCGCCATTGGCGCACCTCGGCGAGACCGTACCGGTCGATCCAGTGTTCGACCGACGCCGTGACCAGATCGACCCAGCGCGCCATGTCCTTCGGCGGGCTGCCGTGCGCGCCCCACCAGAACACCGTTTCCTGTTTCGTCGCCAGCTCCCGGGGCATGAAGCCGAGCTCGACGAAGGGGCGGACGCCGCGATCGAGAATGAAGTCGAATACCTTGTCCACGTAGCTGAAGGTGTACACCGGCGAGGCCAGGGGCCGGTTCTCGCCGAAGCCGTGACCGTAGCTCTCGCGGTACACGAACATGTCATCGTGGAAGATCCCGTGGAAGCGGATGTACCGGAACCGGCAGGACTCCACCATGTCGGAGAACTGCTGCTGCCAGTCCGCGCGTAGTGCTTCGTTTGCTCGTCCGGCGCCGACGCACGCCGCCCAGACGTGGGGCAGCGCACCTTCGTCACGGAGCTCGCCGTCAATCCGGAACCGCGCTTCGAACCCGTCGTCGTTCGTCATGACTCCACGTTTCTTCTCTGCGGGCGGGAGCGTTTTTCGCCGGCGGGACCTAGCCTTTGACCGCGCCGAGCGACAGGCCGGACTGCCAGTACCGCTGCAGGCTGAGGAACGCGATGATCAACGGAACGATCGTCAGCAACGACGCGGTGATCACCAGGTTCTGGATCAGGGCACCGTTACCGGCCGTCGAACCCAGCTTGTTCCATTCGTTGAGCCCGATCGTGAGGGGATACCAGTTCGGGTCCTTGAGCATGATCAACGGCAGGAAGTAGTTGTTCCAGATCGAGACGAACGAGAAGAGCAGGACCGTCACGCTGGCCGGAGCGAGCATCGGAAGCGCGATCCGGAAGAACGTCCGGAACTCCCCCGCGCCGTCGACTTTCGCGGCCTCGATCAGATCCGTCGGCACGGCCTCGGCCGCGAACACCCACATCAGATACAGCCCGAACGGGTTGATGAAGGACGGTATGAGGACGGCCAGTGGCGTGTTGGTGATGCCGAGCAGCGCGAACAGCAGGAACTGCGGAATCGCCAGCGCGATGCCCGGGACCGCGATCGACCCCAGGACGACGAAGAGAAACACCCGCTTGCCGCGGAAACGCAGCTTCGCCAGGGCGTAGCCGCCGAGCGCGGCCAGGAACGTCGATACCGTGGCGCCCACGACGACGTACATGACGGTGTTGAGGAGCCAGCGGGAGAAGATCCCGTCCTGGTACCGGAACACCTCGACGATGTTGTCCCACAGGGCGAACTTGCGCCCGGGCGCGAGCCCGAACGAGGAGACGAAGTCGCCCTGCGATTTCGTCGCGTTGATGACCAGCCAGACGAGTGGCAGCAGGCAGTAGAGGGTGAACACGCCCGTCATGAGGGTGACCGTCAGGCTCTTCTTCGGGTTCTCGACCGTATAGAGCCGAGAGCGGTTCGACACGACCGCGACAGCGTCCCCGGATTCGGCTCGGGTACTAGTGATCGAAGGCATTCCGCAGTCCCCTGATCTGAACGGCATAGGCGACGGCGATCGTTATCGCCGCCATCACCAGCGCGAGTGCGGCCGCATAGCCCTGCTGGGATCCGGTGAAGGCGAGGCTGTAGGCGTAGAGGTTGGGTGTGTAGTAGGTGGTGATACCGCTGTTCGCCACCATCGACGGCAGGATCTGCGGCTCGTTGAACATCTGGAACGTGCCGATGATGGAGAAGATGACCGCGATGACCAGGGATCCACGAAGGGCGGGCAGCTTGATTCGGCGGATCATCTGAAGTTCGGTCGCGCCGTCGAGCGCGGCCGCCTCGTACAGGTCGCGGGGAACGGCTTTGAGCACCGCGTAGAAGATGAGCATGTTGAAGCCGGTGAAGGCCCACGTCACCATCACCCCGATCGAGATCAGGGTGGTGCTCGGGGTGAAGGGGTCGAGGTCGGTGCCGAGGGCGGAGTTCAGGCTGCCGAACAGTCCGTATTTGACGCCGAGCATGAACCCCCACATCAGCGTCGACACGACCGCCGGCACCGCGTACGGAAGGAAGATGGACACCCGCAGGAACCGGGTGCCGTTCAGTCGCCGGGAGTCGAGCGCCAGCGCCAGGACCATGGCGAGGAGCAGCATGACGGGAACCTGGACGAGCGTGAACCGGAAGACCCGGCTCACGCCGTTCCAGAACTGCGGGTCGTGCAGGAGTTTGCTGTAGTTGGCCAGTCCGGCGAACGTGTTGCCGCCGATCAGCTTGTTCTGAAAGAGGCTGAGGTAACCGGCGTACAGGATCGGCACGACGTACACCAGGGCGAACAACATTCCGAACGGCGCGATGAACGCCAGCCCGATATTCCTTCCGGTTCTCTGCTTTTCCAAGGCGCGTCTCCTCGTGCCGCCGATGGACAACCGTCAGTCCACCTGGAAACCCTGCTCATTCCCGTACTTGATCATTTGCTGTTTCCACTGCTCGAGGATTTCGGCGAGCGAGCCCGTGCCGGTGGTGTAGAACTTGGTCACCAGGTCGCCGTAGGTCGATCGGGCCCATTCGAAGAAGGGCGGGAACTGCCAGCCGCTCGCGACGCTGTCCGAGGCTTCGGCCAGCACCGCCCCGACCTTCTGGTCACCGAAGTACTTGTTCGGCTTGTTCTGGTTGTCGGTACTGCTCAGCACGGAGGTGTTCGGCACGAAGGCGCCCTCGGCGACGCGGGGGGCGAGTCCTCCGCCGTGCGTGAAGTACTCGAGAAACTTGAACGCCGCGTCCTTGTTCTTCGCGGCCGCCGGCACGCCGAAGGAGCTTCCGCCGTTCTCGGCTCCGACCCGGTCACCCTGATTCCATTGCGGCATCAGGGCGACCCGGAACTTGCCGGCGGCCTTCGGCGCGCGCTCCGGCAGCGTCGAGGTCAGCCAGCCGCCCATGATCTGGGAGGCGAGAGTTCCGTCGTTGAGGGTGCGGTTCCAGTCGTCGGACCAGGCCGTGACCTTGGTGTTGAGCAGGTGCTCGTCCAGCATCTTCTGCCAGAACGCGACCGCCTTGGTGGTACCCGCGTCGGTGAAGTCGATGTGCACCTTGGTGCCGTCGACCTTGAACGGACGGCCGCCGGCCTGCCAGATCAACGAGAGAAGGAAGAAGAGATCGCCGGTGTCCTGGGCGATGTAGTAGTTGCCGCCCAGTGCGCGCACCTTCTTCGCGTCCTGGTAGTACTCGTCCCAGGTCGCGGGAGGCTGGTTCACACCCGCCTTCTTGAGCGTGACGGCGTTGTAGAACATCGCCGACGGACCGTAGTCCGAGGGCAGCGCGTAGACCTTCCCGTTCACCGTCACGTCGTTCCAGGCGGCCGGGACGTAGTCGTTCTTGAGATCCTGGACGCCGTACTTCTGCAGATCCGCGAGCTTGCCCGGGATGGCGAAGTAGGGCACCGCGAAGTACTCGAACATCGCCAGATCGGGTACGCCGGAGTGAGCCTGTATCGCATTGTCGAGCGCCGTGTACTCGTCGAACGACGAGCCGGCATTGACGACCTTGACCTTGATGCCGGGGTTCTGCGCCTCGAAGCCGGGCACCGACTTGGCAACGGTGCCGTCCCAGCTCCAGACGGTGAGGTTGACCTGCTTGCCGGCGCTGTCGCCGCCGTCGCCGGAGCCGCCGGTGCAGGCGGCCAGCAGGAGCACCGGCACGAGTAGTGCGGCAAGGTGACCGGCCTGCTTCTGGAAGAGCCTCACGTACGCCTCCTGACGTCCATGAATGCGACCGAAACTTTTTCGCAACATATTCGAGATGCCGCGGACGCTACCCGGGGCCCTTCAGCACGTCAAGGATTCGTCGATGGGCCGCCGGACGGGAGAATGCGTGTAACGTGGGCCCGCATCTTCGAAACATTTTCGACGTGGGATCGGAGTCTCGGTGAGCGGGCGACCTCATACCCGGCGTGCCACGTTGGCGGACGTCGCCCGGCTGGCCGGCGTCTCGCCGGCCACCGCCTCGAAAGTCCTCAACGGGCGCACCGACGTGGCGGCGAACACGCGCGACCTGATCCTGCGGGTCATCGAGGAGACCGGCTACCAGCCGACGACGGCGCGCAGGGATGTGCGCCGCAACCAGACTCTGGTCACCGTGCTCGACATCGTGGAGTCCCGCTATGCCGGCACGGTGCTGCAGGGAATCCTGGCCGCGGCGACCGCCGCACAGGCCGAGCTCCTCCTGCGCCTGCCGCCCCACGGGTGGAGCGGCACGAGCCGGGGAGCGGCCCGCACCTGGGTCGAGGAGCTGCGGGCCGCGGGCGCCGTCGGATTGATCGCGCTCGCCGTCGCCGTGCCCGACTCGGTGCTCCTCGCGGCGCAGGACGCGGAGCTGCCGGCGGTCGCGATCGACCCGATCGACACCACCGACTCACGTGTGGTGAGCATCGGTTCCACCAACTGGGCGGGCGGCCGTTCGGCGACCGAGCACGTCATCAGACTCGGCCACCGCAGGATCGCCTGGATCGGCGGCCCGCTGGGCTCCGCCCCCTCGGCCGAACGATTCCACGGATATCAGGCCGCCCTCCACTCGGCCGGCATCACCTCCGAGCCCGTGCTGATCCGCCACGACACGTTCTCCGTCGAGGCGGGTCGCCGGCACGCGGACGAGATCCTGACGCTGGGCGACAAGCCGACGGCGATCGTCGCGGGCAACGACGAGATCGCGGTCGGGGTGCTCGCGGCGGCCAAGGAGCTCGGCATCGCCGTCCCGGGCGAACTGTCGGTCACCGGGTTCGACGACACGCCCCAGACCCAGTGGACCACCCCCCGGCTGACCTCGGTCATGCAGCCCCTCGTCGGCATGGGCCGGATGGCCGTCGAGACCGTCCTCGGCATGGCCGCGGGCGTCCAGCCCGCCTCCCGGCACCTCCAGCTGGCGACGACCCTCAACATCCGGGACTCGACCGGTCCCGTGCCCTCGTCGTGATGCCGCGGCCCGAAAAGTAGCGGTTCCGCCGGAAGTCACATCCGATAGCAATTCCTGCGGCAATGAATTCGAAAAGCCGCATGAAAAGCCGTTATGGATGGCGAGGCCAGAAGGTCTGCACCCGACGCGCAATTAGCCACTTGAATGTGTCGAAACATTCTGGCAACCTCGCGAATCGAGGTGTTAACGTTCTCAATCCCCGGACCTCCCGGGGCCGTTGCCTGTTGGGCGCTAACACCTGCGCGGACGTCCTCGCCGCTGCGGGCGCCTCACCCCCGATAACCGGCGCGGCCGTCCTCGGCGGCAGGCGCGGAAAGGCAATGCCATGAACAGAATAAGAGGCCGTCTACGCGCGGCCGTCGCGGTGCTTGCCGCGGCCCTGCTCGCTGCCGCGGCGGCGGTCGTCGGCCCACCGGCCACCGGCGCACTGGCCGCGACGAGTCAGGCGTGCGACATCTACGCCGCCGGCGGCACCCCGTGCATCGGTGCCCACAGCACCACGCGCGCGCTGTTCGGGTCGTACAACGGACCGCTCTACCAAGTGCAACGGGCCTCGGACAAGGCGTACTCGGACGTCGGCCTGCTCTCGGCCGGCGGCTACGCCAACGCGGCGGCCCAGGACTCGTTCTGCGCCGGCACGTCCTGCACCATCACGAAGATCTACGACCAGACCACCAACCACAACGACATGCCGATCTCGTGGGGCGGCTACTGGAAAGGCCCGGGTCCGAACGGCGCCGACGTGGGGGCCGACGCCAAAGCTCTGCCGCTCACCGTCGCGGGCCACCCGGCGTACGGGATCAAGGTCACCCAGGGCGTCGGTTACCGGGTCGACAACGCCCGCAACGCGCCCACCGGCTCACACCCCGAGGGCATCTACATGGTCACGTCCTCGAACTCGGTCGACCAGTGGTGCTGCTTCGACTACGGCAGCGGCGAGAACTCCCACACCGACACCGGAAACGCCACGATGAACGCGATCGAGTGGGGTACCGCGTGCTGGTTCGGCGGTTGCGTCGGCAGCGGGCCGTGGGTCGAGGCCGATCTCGAGAACGGCATGTACCACACGAACACCGGTTCCAATAAGGACGCTTCCAACTCGGGCGTGCACTTCCCGTTCGTCAGCGCCTGGGAGAAGAACAACGGCACCAGCAACTTCGCGCTCAAGTACGGCAATGCCAACAGTGGCGGGCTGACCACGACGTTCTCGGGACCGCTGCCGAACGGCTACTCGCCGATGAAGACCGACAGCTCGCTGCTGCTCGGCACCGGCGGCGACAACAGCGTCACCGGGATCGGCTACTTCTTCGAGGGCGCGATCACCTCCGGCTACCCGTCGGACGCCACCGAGAGCGCGGTCCAGTCCAACATCACGGCGGCCGGGTATTCCTTCGGCAGCGGCGGCAGCGGCGGCCCGTCCAACGTGGAGCTCGTCGGCGGACAGTCCGGCCGTTGCCTCGACGTCACCGGCCAGAGCACCACCAACGGCACTCAGCTGCAGATCTGGGACTGCTCCGGCAACGCCGGAGAACGGTTCACCTATACGTCCGGCAAACAGCTGCAGGTGTACGGCAACAAGTGCCTCGACGCGAACAACCAGGGCACCAGCAACGGCACCGGCGTCATCATTTGGGACTGCAACGGCCAGGCCAACCAGCAATGGAACCTCAACGCCAACGGCACCATCACCGGCGTTCAGTCCGGGCTGTGCCTGGACGCGAACGGCGCCGCCACCGCCAACGGCACCAAGGCGATCCTCTGGACCTGCAACGGCGGTTCCAACCAGCAGTGGACTCAGCGCAGCTGACCCGACGAGAGGGAATCCGATGTACCCGACACATCACCGGGACGGCCGTCGCTGGCTGACCCGCCTGGCCGTGCTCCTGCTCGCCGTGAGCGCGGCCGGCTGGTTCGTCGACGTCCGGCCGGCCGCTCCCGCGCACGCGCTGGCCAACAACCTGGCGCTGACCCCGCCGATGGGCTGGAACGACTGGAACGCTTACGGCTGCAACGTCTCCGAGACGCTGGTCAAGCAGACCGCGGACAAGATGGTATCGGCCGGCCTGGCCGGCGCCGGTTACCAGTACGTCAACATCGACGACTGCTGGATGCAGCACAGCCGCGACTCGGCCGGCAACCTCCAGCCCGACTTCACCAAGTTCCCCGACGGCATCTCCGGCACCGCCGCCTACGTGCACTCCAAGGGCCTGAAGCTCGGCATCTACGAGGACGCGGGCACCGCGACGTGCGCCGGCTACCCGGGCAGTCTCAGCCATGAGACCCAGGACGCCCGGTCGTTCGCCTCCTGGGGCGTCGACTACCTGAAGTACGACAACTGCAACAACAACGGAAGCTCGACGACCCAGCAGTACATCGCCCGTTACTCGGCGATGCGCGACGCACTCGCCGCCACCGGGCGCCCGATCGTCTACAGCATCTGCGAATGGGGCGTGAACTCGCCCTGGACCTGGGCCGGCAGCGTCGGCAACCTGTGGCGCACGACCGGCGACATCCAGGCCAACTACGGCAGCATGCTCTCGATCTTCCACCAGAACGTCGGCCTGTCCGCCTCCGCCGGGCCGGGCCAGTGGAACGACCCCGACATGCTCGAGGTCGGCAACGGCATGTCGGCCACCGAGGACCGCGCCCACTTCAGCCTCTGGGCCGAGATGGCCGCGCCCCTGCTGGCCGGCAACAACCTCGTCAACGCGAGTTCGACCACGCTGTCCATCCTGGGCAACAAGGCGGTGATCGCCGTCGACCAGGACTCGGCGGGCAAACAGGGCCGGATGGTCAGCACCTCGGGCGGCCTCGACGTCCTGGCCAAGCCGCTCGCCAACGGCGACGTCTCGGTGGTGCTGTTCAACGAGAACGCCTCGACCGCCACGATCAGCACCACCGCGTCGGCGATCGGCAAGACCGGCGCCTCGAGCTACACGCTCAACGACCTGTGGGCCGGGACGACCACGACGACCACCGGCTCGATCAGCGCCTCGGTGCCCGGACACGGCGTGGTCATGTACCGGGTGTCCGGCGGCACCACCGGCGGCACCACGACGAGGACCATTCGCGGGAGCGCATCGGGTCGGTGCCTGGACGATCCGAACGGCACGACCACCAACGGAACGCAGGTCGTGATCTGGGACTGCAACGGCGGCGCCAACCAGCAATGGACCTACACCGGCGGCAAGCAGCTCCAGGTGGTCGGCAAGTGCCTGGACGCCTACAACAACCAGACCTCCCCCGGCACCAAGGTCGAGATCTGGGACTGCAACGGCCAGGTCAACCAGCAATGGAACGTCAACTCCGACGGCAGCATCACCGGCGTCCAATCCGGACTGTGTCTGGATGTGGCCGGCGGCGCCACGGCCAACAACACCGCGGTTCAGTTGTGGACCTGCAACGGCGCGTCCAACCAGGCGGCCCCGAGCGCGCCGACCAGCTGCGGGAGTGGGCCGAGACCGCGGCCGCCCAGGGGTACGCGGTCAGCCACGGCGAGCGCG
>NZ_JBFBAD010000081.1:0-45900 GCF_040682075.1 Actinoplanes sp. NPDC051411
GCGGTACGCGCCCAGTTCGTGCAGCAACAGCTCGACCAGGCCGTCGCCGAGCGTCAGGCCCGATCGCCGGGCCGGCTCCTCGATCGCCCGTCGCCGCGCAGGGCGGCGCCGAAGCGGGACGCCGCGACGGCCACGGCCGCGTCGCGGGCGGCCAGCGTTTCCTCCGAGGTCAGCGTGCGGTCGGGGGCGCGGAAGGTCAGCTTGTACGCCAGGGACTTCTTGCCGGCGCCGACCTGGTCGGATTCGTAGACGTCGAACAGCGAAACCGACTCGAGCAGCTCCCCCGCGCCCTCGGCCAGCGCCGACTCGACCGACGCGGCCGGGACCGCGCGGTCGAGGACCAGCGCCACGTCGATCAGCGCCGGCGGGAACGTGGAGATCCGCTTGGCCTGGACCACCGGGGCGGCCGGGACCGCGTCGAGCGAGATCTCCATCGCGCAGGTGCGCTTGGGCAGTTCGAGCGCCGAGACCACCGCCGGGTGCAGTTCGCCCGCGAAGCCGACGATCACGCCGTCGACCGCGACGGCCGCGCACCGGCCCGGGTGCCAGGGGGACTTCTCGGCCGCCGCGAGGGTGACCCGGGCGGCGTCCATGCCGGCCGCGGCGAGCGCGATGCGGGCCGCCTCGATCGCGTCGGCCCAGCCGGCCGGGCGCCCGTCGCCCCACCAGCCGGACGGCTCGATCTCGCCGGTCAGCGCCACCGCCAGGTGCCACGGCTGCTCGGGGACGATCGCGTTGGCCGCCGCCCACTCCTCGTCGGTGGGCCGCCGGTCGACGCCGAGCATCGGCGGCGCGGTGGTCACCAGGTGGGGCAGGAAGACCGTGCCGATCTCGAACAGCGCCAGGTCGCGCTTGCCGCGGCCCAGGTTGCGCTTGACCGTGGCGAGCAGCGGCGGCAGCAGCGAGGTGCGCAGCAGCGGTTCCTCTTCGGACAGCGGGTTGGAGAGCCGCACCGCGCTGCGCCGCGGGTCGTCGGCCGGGTAGCCGAGCTGGTCGGCGGTGCCGGGCGTGACGAACGGGTAGGAAAGGACTTCGACGTATCCGTTTTCGGCCATCGCCCGGCCGACCGTGCGCCGGCGCCGCTGCGCCGGGGTGGCGCCCTGGCCGCCGCGGGCCGGGGGCAGCACGCTCGGGATGTCGTTGTAGCCGCCGAGCCGGGCGACCTCCTCGACCAGGTCGATCGGGGCGAGCAGGTCGGGCCGCCAGGACGGCGGGGTGACCTCGAGCGGCGTCGAGCCGGCGACCCGGCAGCCGACCTGGCCGAGCAGGTCGGTGACCCGGTCGGCCGGGTAGGGCAGGCCGATCCGCTGGGCCGGCAGGGCCGGATCGAGAAGGATCTTGGGAGAAGAAAGAACGTGGTCGATGTCGAGGATCCGCTCGTCGACCGTGCCGCCGGCGTGCGCGGTCAGGATCTGCACCGCCCGCTCCAGCGCCGCCAGGGCGATCGTCGGGTCGACGCCGCGCTCCCAGCGCTTGGCCGCCTCGCTGAACAGCTTGTGCCGGCGGGCCGTGCGGCCGACCATCACCGGGTCCCAGTGGGCAGCCTCGAGGAGCACGTCGACCGTCCCCGGGTGCCACTCGCTGGTCTCGCCGCCCATGACCGCGGCGAGCGAGATCGGCCCGGTGTCGTCGCAGATCACCATGTCCTCGGCGTCGAGCGCGCGGGCCACGCCGTCGAGGGTGGTCAGCTTCTCGCCCGGCCGGGCCCGCCGCACGATCAGGCCGCCGGAGAGACGGTCGAGGTCGAAGACGTGCATCGGCTGGCCGAGCTCGAGCATCAGGTAGTTGGTGATGTCGACCGGCAGCGAGATCGTCCGGATGCCGGCCGCGGTCAGGCGGCGCTTCATCCAATCCGGCGAGGGGGCCTTCGGGTCGATGCCGCGCACCACCCGGGCCGCGAACCGGTCACAGCCCACGGTGTCTTCGACGGTGACCGGGTGCGGAGCCTCGGCGGTCGCTCCGGGCGCATCGATGAGCGCCGGGTCCGTGTACGCGGCGGCGAACGCATGAGAGAGCTCGCGCGCCATGCCCCGCAGGCTCATCTGGTAGCCCCGGTCGGGGGTGATCTCGACCTCGACCAGCACGTCGTCGAGCCCGACCACCGGCCGGGCGTCGTCGCCGGGCGCGGCCACCCCGGCCGGCAGCACCACGATGCCGTCGTGGTCGTCGCCCAGCCCCAGCTCGCGGGCCGAGCAGATCATGCCGTTGGAGTTGCGCCCGTACGTCTTGCGGGCCCCGATCTTGAACCCGCCGGGCAGTTCGCCGCCCGGCATGATCACCACGACCAGGTCGCCCTCGACGAAGTTGCGGGCACCGCAGACGATCTCCTGCGGGGTGGCGTTGCCGACGTCGACCTGGCAGAAGCGGATCGGCTTCTTGAAGCCGGTCAGCTCCTCGATGGTCAGCACCTTGCCGACCAGCAGGTCGCCCTTGACCGTGGCGGCCTGGTCGACGATCGACTCGACCTCGAGGCCGAGATTGGTCAGCGCGTCGTCGAGCTGCTCGGCCGTCAGCGACGACGGCAACTCGACGTAGTCGCGAAGCCACGACAGTGACGTCTTCATCGCGCTCAGACCTCCATGCCGAAGTTCGTGGTGAACCGGACGTCACCCTCGACGAAGTCGCGCATGTCGCGCACCCCGTTGCGGAACATCAGGGTGCGATCGACGCCCATGCCGAACGCGAAGCCCGAATAGCGGTCGGGGTCGATGCCGCAGGCGACCAGCACCCGCGGGTTGACCATGCCGCAACCGCCCCACTCGACCCAGCGCGGCCCGTCGCGGTGCTGCGCGAACCAGACGTCGAACTCGCCCGACGGCTCGGTGAACGGGAAGTAGTGCGGGCGCCAGCGGGTGCGCGCGTCGGGCCCGAACATCGCCTTGGCGAAGTGGTCGAGGGTGCCGCGCAGGTGGGCCATCGTGATGCCCTCGTCGATGACCAGGCCCTCGATCTGGTGGAACACCGGGCTGTGGGTCGCGTCGAGCTCGTCGGAGCGGTAGGTGCGGCCCGGGCTGACCACATAGATCGGGGGCTGCCGGGTGAGCATGGTGCGCACCTGGCCGGGCGACGTGTGCGTACGCATCACCAGGCCGGGCAGGTCCACATAGAAGGTGTCCATCGTGCCGCGGACCGGGTTGTCCGGGCCGATGTTGAGCGCGTCGAAGTTGGCCCACTCGAGGTCGAGCTCGGGACCCTCCACGATGTCGTAGCCCATGCCGGCGAACAGGTCGCCCATGTGCTCCATCAGCGTGGTCAGCGGGTGCCGCGCGCCGCGGGGGCGGCGGTTCCACGGGAGGGTGACATCGACCCGCTCCTCGACCAGGACCTTCGCCGCCCGCTCGATCTCGAGCTCCTGCTGGCGCGAGTCGAACGCGCCCTGGATGGACTGGCGGGCCAGGTTGACACGCTTGCCGGCGTCGGACTTGGCGGCCGGCGGCAGCGAGCCGATCTCACGCCGGGCCAGCGACACCGGGGATCGGTCGCCCAGGTGGGCGGGTTTCAGGGCGCCGAGCGCGTCGAGGTCGGACGCGGCGTCGAACGCCGAGCGCGCCTCGGTCACGGCGGCCTCGAGCGCGGCCGGGTCGAGCAGGGCGGCCTGCTTCGGGTCATATGGATCGTTGCGGTAGGACATGGACTCCCTCACACCGTTATGCCACGGGCAGTGTACGGACGCGCGACTGGGCCGCAGCCCGCCGGTCAGGGAGTTTGGGGGTTCAGACGGCCCTCAGCCCGCGACCAGCGGGCTGACTAAAGAGCAACTGGGAACCCGGCACGGCGCCATCTTACCCAATCACTCGGTGACGGCGACGACGATCCCGGAGTGGGCCGGGATGGGCGAGTCCATCGCGGTCAGTTCGACGCCCGCCTGCTCGAGAGGGATCACGTTGCCGACCAGCCGCTGCGGCTTGAGCCGGCCGTCGGCGACCAGTTCGAGCATCGCCGGGTAGTCGGCGGCGGCCATCCCGTGCGAGCCGACGACCTGTAACTCCCGCGCGACGACGAGGTCCCACGGCAGCGGCGCCTGCGCGTCGGCGCCGAGCATCAGGCCGACCTGCACGTGCCGGCCGCCCCGGCGCAGGCTGCGCACCGAGGCCAGCGCGGTCGCGGCCGAGCCGTACGCGTCGATCGCCACGTCCGCCTCGTCGACCACCTCGTGCACGATGATCGCGCCGAGCGAGGCGGCCATCGCGTTGGCGGCCGGGGACGGATCGACCGCCGCCACCCGGTGGCCGAGCGCGACCGCGACCATGATGGCCGACAGCCCGACGCCGCCCGCCCCGAAGACCGCGACCACCGCGTCAGGATGCAGCGGCCCGTGCCCGGTGAGCGCCCGGAACGCGGTCGCGAACCGGCAGCCGAGCGCGGCCGCGCCGACGAAGTCGAGGGCGTCGGGCAGCCGGACCAGGTTGGTGTCGGCCGCCCGCACGACGACCCGCTCGGCGAACGAACCCCAGTGGGTGAAGCCGGGCTGGGTCTGATCGGGGCAGACCTGGGCCCGCCCGGACCGGCACCACTCGCAGTGCCCGCACCCGTTGACGAAGGGCGCGGTCACGCGCTCGCCCGGCACGAACCCGGTGACCTGCTCGCCGACCTGCGCGACCACGCCGGCGAACTCGTGGCCGGGCACGTGCGGCAGGCGCACCGGGTCGTGCCCGCGCCAGGCGTGCCAGTCCGACCGGCAGACCCCGGTCGCCTTGACCTCGACGATCGCGCCGTCGGGCGGGCAGACCGGGTCGGCGACCTCGCGCAGCAGCGGCAGCGTGCCGGTGCGGTCGTAGACGATCGCCCTCATTGCCGCTGGGCCCGCGCCGACGCGTAGAGGCAGACCGCCGCCGCCGCGGCCAGGTTGAGACTCTCCGCCCCGCCGTAGATCGGCACCCGCACCCGCCGGTCGGCCGCCTCGAGCAGGGACTCCGGCAGGCCGTGCGCCTCCGAGCCGAACAGCCAGGCGGTCGGTGCACCGAGTGCACCGTCGTCGAGCAGGGAGTCGAGATCGTCGGCGCCGGAGCCGGTGGTGGCGAGAACCTGCAGACCCGATGTGCGGAGATCGTCGACGACGGCCAAGGGGGAACGGATCACCTCAACATGAAACAACGAGCCGGCCGACGCGCGGACGCATTTGCCGTTGTACGGGTCGACCGCGTCACCGGCGAAGATCACCGCGCTCGCGCCCGCCGCGTCGGCCGTCCGCAGGATGGTGCCGGCGTTGCCCGGATCGCGCACCTCGGCGACCACCGCGACCAAGCGTGGTCGCTTGGCCAGGGCGTCACTCAGCGGCACGTCGAGTTGCTCACAGACCGCGACGAGGCCCTGCGGCTGCACGGTCTCGGCGAGCACCGCCATCGCCTCCTCGGTCACCACCGAGGCGGCCGGAGTCTGGGTCGTCAGATCGGCGTACCGCTGGAAAGCCGCCGCGGTGGCGAAAAGCTCGACCACCGCTCCGGCGCTCAGCGCCTCGCGAACGGCCTGCGGCCCTTCGGCGAGAAATCGGCCGGTCTGATCGCGATCCTTGCGGCGCTGCAGGCGCCGGGCAGCGACAACCCGGGGGGTACGCGGCGTGAAAGTCACTGCTTCTCCCAAAGCGAAGCGCCTCCCGAGATCCTCGGGAGGCGCTACAGGTGATGCGCGATCAGGCAGCCTGCGCGGCCGCGCCGCCGGTGCCCTCGGCCGCGACGGCAGCCCGCGCGACCTCGACGATCGCCGCGAAAGAGGCGGCGTCGTTGACGGCCATGTCGGCCAGGATCTTGCGGTCCACCTCGATCTCGGCCAGCTTCAGGCCCTGGATGAGGCGGTTGTACGTCATGCCGTTCGCGCGAGCGGCGGCGTTGATGCGGGTGATCCACAGCTGGCGGAAGTCGCCCTTGCGGTCACGACGGTCGCGGTACGCGTACTGCATCGAGTGCAGTACCTGCTCCTTGGCCTTGCGGTACAGGCGCGAGCGCTGGCCGCGGTACCCGCTGGCGGTCTCCAGCAGGGTGCGGCGCTTCTTCTGAGCGTTGACAGAACGCTTGACGCGTGCCATTTCGGTACTCCTTACAGGGTTACGAGTGTGGCGCGCGCGTCAGCGGCCCAGCAGCTTCTTGACTCGCCTGGTGTCGGCCTTGGCGACGACGACCGTACCGGTCATCCGGCGGGTGACGTGAGAGGACTTGCTCTCCATGCGGTGGCGCTTGCCGACCTGCTCGGTGAGGAGCTTGCCCTTGCCAGTCACCTTCACCCGCTTGCCCGTACCGGTGTGGGGCTTGAACTTCGGCACTGAAAGCCTCTTTCTGATCTTTCCGTCCGGCCGGGGACCGGACGGAAAAGCTGACTACTCTGCGATGGTCTCGGCGACCTCGGCGACCGGCTGCTCGGCGCCGTCCGCCTCGCCCTCGGCCTCGCGGGGCTCCCGCGGCGGTCGCGCGTTCGCCGCGATCGTGGCGGCCGCGGCCGCCTTCGTCGCCCGGTGAGGGGCGAGCACCATGATCATGTTTCGGCCGTCCTGCTTGGGACTGGCCTCGACGAAACCGAGCTCCGAGATCTCCTCGCTGAGCCGGCGCAGGAGCCGGAAACCCAGCTCGGGGCGGCTCTGCTCGCGACCGCGGAACATGATCGTCACCTTGACCTTGTCGCCCGCCTTGAGGAACCGCACCACGTGACCCTTTTTGGTCTCGTAGTCGTGCGGGTCGATCTTCGGGCGAAGCTTCATTTCCTTGATGACGGTCTGCTGCTGGTTGCGCCGTGCTTCGCGGGCCTTGAGCGCGCTCTCGTACTTGAACTTGCCGAAGTCCATGAGCTTGCACACCGGCGGCCGCGCCATGGGAGCAACCTCGACCAGGTCCAGGTCGACGTCCGCGGCCAGTTGAAGAGCGCGCTCGAGCGGCACGATGCCGACCTGCTCACCCTCCGGACCGACCAGGCGGACCTCACGAGCCCGGATCTGTTCGTTCACGCGTGGTTCGACGCTGATGGGGCCTCCTCAGAACGTACTTTTCTGCGCTTCCACAGCTCGTGCCGCGGACAAGCGCTGCCAATGTCGGTCGGCCCTGGGACCCCGAGAAAACGCCTCGGGTCACCCGGGAAAGCAGAAGGCCCCGGTGCGCGCCGCCTGAGGGTCTGAAACCTCAGTAGCGCATGCCGGGGCCCGCTCGACCGGTCATCGGCGCCCTGAAGGGACGCTCCCACGGCCTCGAGTATTCCCGGAGGAACACCGTTCCCGAAGGAACACCGAGGACCGCATGACCGGACCCGGCCGTCTTGTTGACGTCGGGTGGGAACCAGCGGGCTCCTCTTTCGCGCCCGCGAACCTGACTAGAGCTAACCAGAAAGGCACGCAGACGTGGTCGACTGCGAGCCAGTCTATCAGGCGTTGACGGACGCCTTGTGCAGGGCCCGCAAGGTGCGCACACCCTCGACCGCGTAGTCCTTGTCGGCCGCCTGCAGGGCGTGGATCGAGACCTGCTCCTCGTCGTAGAGGTCGAGCTGGGCCCAGGGCGAGTTGCGGTCGAAACGCACCGCCCGCACCACCGACCAGGGCAGTTCGTAACCACCCACCACGTTGCGGATCTTGATGCCCTCGGCGTCGGCGCTCACCTTGGGCCGGCAGAAGGTCAGGATGCCGAGGCCGATCAGGATGCCGAGGCCGATCATCGCGGTCTGGTCGCCCCGCTCGAACCGGCCCGAGTCGTCGAACCCGGCCGAGCCGTGCAGGCCGAAGCTGATCACGGTGAAGAGCACGACCACACCGGCCGCGGCCACACCGGCCACCCAACGGATCTTGTGCGGCCGGTAGGTCGCCGTCTTCTCGTCCACGACCCTCAGGCTACAACCGCCTTCGGATCACCTCGCCCACCACCCACGACAGGCCCTAAAGCCGACAGTTCGCAATGTCGGTGACCAGGATGGCCCGGGCGCCGATCTCGTACAGGTCGTCCATCGTGCGGTGCACCTCGGCCCGGCGGACCATCGCCTGCACGGCCACCCAGCCCTCGCGGTGCAGCGGCGAGACGGTCGGCGACTCGATGCCCGGAGTCAGCGAGGTCGCCGTCTCCATCAGGTCGGCCCGGACGTCGTAGGCCAGCATCACGTAGCTGCGGGCGACCAGCACGCCCTGCAGGCGGCGGATCAACTGGGCGACGCTGGTGGCGCCGCCGGCCTCGGAACCGGTGAGCTCGGGCCCGATCAGGATCGCCGAGGACACCAGGATCGGGTCGCCCACCGTGACCAGGCCGGCCTGACGCAGCGTGGCGCCGGTCTCGACCACGTCGGCGATCAGGTCGGCGACCCCGAGGCGTACGGCATTTTCGACCGCGCCGTCGAGGCGCACGACCTCGGCCTTGATGTCGTGATCGTCGAGGTACCGCTTGACCACGCCGGGATAGGCGGTGGCGATGCGACGGCCGCCGATCTCGTCGGTGCTCGACATCTTGCCGGCCGGGGCGGCCCACCGGAACGTGGCGCCGCCGAAATTGAGGTCGAGCATTTCCTGGGCCGGCACGCCGGAGTCGACCAGCAGGTCGCGGCCGGTGATGCCGAGGTCGAGGTCACCCGAGGCGACGTAGGTCGCGATGTCACGGGGTCGCAGGTAGAAGAACTGGACCCCGTTGGCCTCGTCGTTGCAGAGGAGGTCCTTGGGGTCGGTGCGCTGGCGGTAGCCAGCGTCCTTCAGCATCTGCGAGGCGGGCTGGGACAGCGTCCCCTTGTTGGGGACCGCGATGCGCAGCATCAGACGTGCTCCTTCTTCTCGAGTCATGGCCTGCCGAGGTGAGAAACGCACGTCACAGATGTCGATAGACGTCCTGGAGATCGAGACCCGTGGCGATCATGAGAACCTGGGCCTGGTAGAGCAGCTGGGAGATCTCCTCGGCGGCCCGCTCGGGCCCCTCGTGTTCCGCGGCCATCCACGACTCGGCCGCCTCCTCGACGACCTTCTTACCGATGAAGTGGACCCCCCGCTCCAGCGCCGCCACGGTCGACGATCCCGGGGGTTTGTCGGCCGCCTTCGTCTGCAACTCGGCGAACAGCTCTTCGAACGTCTTCACGGAGAGCCATTGTGGCAACTCATCACGGGATGACGACGAACGGCCCCAGCAGGTGGGACGTGCCCTAGGCTCCCGTTCATGGTCAGCCGAAACACCCTCATCTCAGCCGGCGCGACGGCGCTGCTGCTGACGGCGGCGGCGGGCTGCGCGCCCGCCGACGACACCCCCTCGGCCGGCGCGTCCGCATCCTCCTCAGCGGACGTCTGCCCTGCTGGCGCGCTTGGAACCAAGACCGCTGGCAAGATCACGATCGGCACCGACACCCCGGCCTACGAGCCGTGGTTCAGTGACAACAAGCCGAGCAACGGCAAGGGCTTCGAGAGCGCCGTGGCCTACCAGGTGGCCGAGCGCCTGGGCTACCCGGCCGGAAACGTGACCTGGGTCTCTGTGACCTTCAACAACGCCATCGCCCCTGGTCCGAAGGCTTTCGACTTCGACATCAACGAGTTCTCGGTGACACCCGAACGGCGTACCGCGGTCGACTTCTCCTCGCCCTACTACCTGGTGCGGCAGACCGTGATCACGACCAAGGGCTCCAAAATCTCCAACGCGAAGTCGATCGCCGAGCTCAAGACCGCGAAGCTCGGCGCCCAGGTCGGCACCACCAGCTATCAGGCCATCACCGACCTGATCAAGCCGAACGGCCGGCCCCAGGTCTTCAACAACAACGACGACGCCCTGGCCGCCCTGAAGAACCGTACGGTCGACGGCATCGTGGTCGACCTGCCGACCGCGTTCTACATGACCGGCGCCCAGCTCGACAACGGCGTGATCGTCGGCCAGCTGCCGCAGATCGGCGTGCCCGAGCAGTTCGGCCTGGTGCTCGACAAGGATTCCCCGCTCACCGGCTGCGTCAGCAAGGCCGTCGACACCCTGCGCAACGACGGCACCCTGGCCGTGCTGGAGAAGACCTGGCTGGCCGGCACCGGCGGAGCCCCCGAACTCCAGTGAGCACCGGCACTCACCGGCCCAGCGCCTACCAACCCAGCGAGATCCAGCTCGGGCGGGCCGCCTACCGGCAACGGCAGACGGTCCGCTCGGTGCTGATCGCGGCCTTCTCGACGCTCGTGGTCGGCGTCGCGATCTACCTCGGCATCACCGGCTCGCCGGGCTGGGACCGGGTCCGCACGTCGTTCTTCAGCTGGAGCGTCGCCAAGGCGTCGTTCGTGCCGGTGCTCGAGGGACTCTGGCTCAACATCCGGATGCTCGTCGTCTGCGCCGCGCTGGCCCTCGTGCTCGGACTGGTCATCGCGGTGCTGCGCACGCTCCGGGGACCGGTCTTCTTCCCGGTGCGGGCGCTGGCGACGACCTACACGTACGCGTTCCGGGGCATCCCGCTGATCATCGTGATCTACCTGTTCGCGTTCGGGGTGCCCGGGCTGCGGCTGCAGGGCACGCCCAACGTGTACATCCTCGGCGGCGCGGCGCTCGTGGTCACCTACGGCGCCTACCTGGCCGAGGTGTTCCGGGCCGGCATCGAGTCGGTGCACCCGAGCCAGCTGGCGGCGGCCCGGTCGCTCGGCCTCACCTACCGGCAGACCATGCGCCACGTGGTGCTGCCGCAGGCGATCCGCCGGGTCGCCCCGCCGCTGCTCAACGACACCGTGGCGCTGCAGAAGGACGTCGGCCTGGTCTCCCTGGCCGGGCCGGTCGATGCGGTACGCGCGGCCCAGATCGCCACCGCCGAACACTTCAACTACACGCCCTACATCGTGGCCGCCGTGCTGTTCGTGCTGCTGGCGCTGCCACTGATCGCGATCACCGACGCGGTCACGCTCCGGGCGGCCCGCCGCCAGAACGCGGGGGCCTGAATGCTGCAGACCGCACACGTCCGCAAGGTCTTCGGCTCGTCGGTGGTGCTCGACGACCTGTCGCTCGACGTCGGCGAGCACGAGGTGGTGGCCCTGATCGGCGCCTCCGGCTCGGGCAAGTCGACGCTGCTGCGCTGCATCAACCTGCTGACCGAGATCGACGACGGCACGATCACGCTGGACGGCGAGGACATCACCGACCCCCGGGTCGACCCCGATCTCGTACGCCGGAAGATCGGGCTGGTCTTCCAGTCGTACAACCTGTTCCCGCACATGACGGTGCTCGACAACATCACGCTCGCGCCCACCCGCGTACACCAGAAGAGCGCGAGCGAAGCGCGAGCCCAGGCCCGGGAATGGTTGTCCCGGGTCGGCCTGGCCGACAAGGCCGGCAGCTACCCGGACCGGCTCTCCGGCGGCCAGCAGCAGCGTGTCGCGATCGTGCGGGCGCTGGTCAACAGCCCGCGGCTGCTGCTGCTCGACGAGGTCACGTCGGCGCTCGACCCGGAGCTGGTCGGCGAGGTGCTCACGATGATCCGCGACCTCAAGAGCGACGGCATGACGATGGTGCTGGCCACCCACGAGATGGGCTTCGCCCGCCAGGTCGCCGACCGGGTCGCCTTCCTGGACGCCGGCCGCGTGCTCGAGCAGGGCCCGCCCGGGCAGGTGCTCGGCGACCCGGTGGAGGCGCGCACCCGCCAGTTCCTGGCCCGCATCATCGAGGCCGGCCGCCTGTAATCAGGCCGGCCGGGCGGATGCCTTCCGGCAATCCGGCCGACCGGCCCGCGCGGAATCCGCTCCCCCGCGCCACCCGGCAACCAGGCCCCACCCCACGAGAGATCCCGGACCGGCCGCCCTTCGGCCACCGGGCCCGTCCCCCCGCGACGCTGCCGCCCGACCGCCGACCGACGTGCGAAAACCAGGGTTCCGCAGCTCAGTCGTTGACCCCGCGCAGTGCGAGCGCCGCGTCGAGCACGGCGACAGCGGTCGCCCAGCCCTTGTCCTCGATCGAATCCTCCAGGCCCGCGCGGTCGCGGGCCTGGCCGAGACTGTGCACCGTCAGCACGCCGTGGCCGACCGGGGTGCTCTCGTCGAGCGCGACCCGGGTCAGGCCCGTGGTCACCGCCTCGCAGACGTACTCGAAGTGCTGGGTCTCGCCCTTGATCACGACGCCCAGCGCGACCACCGCGTCGCATTTGCGGGCGAGTGCCTGAGCGACGACCGGCAGTTCGACCGCGCCCGCCACCCGCGTGACGAGGACGTCGGTCACGCCGCACTCCTTGGCCGCGGCCTGAGCCCGCTCGATCATGTGATCGATCAGGTCGGCGTGCCACCGCGAGCCGACGATGCCGAGCCGCAGCCCGGACGCGTCGACGGTTTCCATGTGTGGATCACCGAAGCCGGCCATGTTTGCCCCCTTTGAAAGCAGTTTCGCGTTGAAGGCCGGAAAAATCAGCCCAACGCCTCGAACAGATGCCCCATCCGGTCCCGCTTGGTCCGCAGGTAGCGCACGTTCTCCGGATGTAACCGCACCGGCAGCGCCTCCCGGCCGAGCACGGTCAGGCCGTACCCCTCGAGCCCGGCCCGCTTGTCCGGGTTGTTGGTCAGCAGCCGCATCGACCGCACGCCCAGGTCGTACAGGATCTGCGCGCCCGTGCCGTAGTCGCGGGCGTCGGCCGGCAGGCCCAGCTCGAGGTTCGCGTCGACCGTGTCGAAGCCGCGGTCCTGCAGCTGGTAGGCCTGCAGCTTGTGCAGCAGGCCGATCCCCCGGCCCTCGTGCCCGCGCATGTAGAGCACGACGCCCCGGCCCTCCGAAGCGACCCGGGAAAGGGCCGCGTCGAGCTGCGGGCCGCAGTCGCAGCGCCGCGAACCGAAGACGTCCCCGGTCAGGCACTCCGAATGCACCCGCACCAGCACGTCCTCGCCGTCGCCGACCTCGCCGAAGACCAGCGCGACGTGCTCGCCGCCGTCCACCTCGGCGCGGTAGCCGACCGCGGCGAACTCGCCGTGCTCGGTCGGCAGCCGGGTCTCGACGACCCGCTCGACCTGCTTCTCAGTGCGACGCCGGTAGGCGATCAGGTCGGCGATCGAGATCAGCACCAGGTCGTGCTCGACCGCGAACTTCTCCAGGTCGGGGCGGCGCTGCATGGTGCCGTCGTCGTTGACCATCTCGCAGAGCACACCGGCCGGACGCAGCCCGGCCATCACGGCCAGGTCGATGGCGGCCTCGGTGTGGCCGGCCCGGCGCAGCACGCCACCCGACTTGGCCCGCAGCGGCACCACGTGGCCGGGGCGAGACAGGTCGGTCGGCTGGGTGCCGGCCGAGGCCAGCAGGCGGATCGTGTGGGCCCGGTCGGCGGCCGAGATGCCGGTGGAGACGCCGCTGCGGGCGTCCACGGTCACCGCGTACGCCGTACCCCGCTGGTCCTGGTTGGTGTGGTACATCGGCGGCAGTTCGAGCCGGTCGGCCTCGCCCTCGGGCAGCGGCACGCAGATGTAGCCCGACGTGTAGCGGACCATGAACGCCACCAGCTCGGGCGTGGCCAGCTCGGCCGCGAAGATCAGATCGCCCTCGTTCTCGCGGTTCTCGTCGTCGACCACGATCACGGCGCGGCCCGCCTTGATGGCCTCGACCGCCTTCTCGATGTCCTCAAACATTGCGGGCCCCCAGCATCTTCTCGACGTACTTGGCGATGACATCGACCTCGAGGTTGACCGGGTCGCCGACCGCCTTGCTGCCGAGCACGGTCATCTTCAACGTCGTCGGGATGAGCCCGACACTGAACGATTCGTCGTCCACGGCCATGACCGTCAGCGAGACGCCGTCGACGGTGATCGATCCCTTTTCCACGACGTACTTCTGGTTTTCCGCAGGAAGGGAGAACCGCAGGACTTCCCATTCCCCAGCCGGCTCGCGGCTCTCCAGACGGCCGACGCCATCGACGTGCCCCTGCACCAGGTGGCCGCCCAGACGGCTGCCGGCCAGCGACGCCCGCTCGAGATTGACCTGGCTGCCGACCTTCAGCGCGCCGAGCGAGGAACGCCGCAGCGTCTCACCCATGACGTCGGCGGTGAAGACGCCGTTCTCGTTGTCGATCACGGTCAGGCAGACGCCGTTGACCGAGATCGAGTCGCCGTGCCGGGCGTCGGACGTGACCAGCGGGCCGCGGACGGCGATGACCGCCGAATCGCCGCCCCCGTCGATGAGGCTCGTGACCTCACCCAGCTCTTCCACGATGCCGGTGAACATGTTAGATGGCCATTCCTTCCGAATAAGGGTGGTGGGCGGGGTGGTCGGATGGCTTTTGTCGGAGCGATGCGGTGAAACGCAGGTCGGGGCCGATCTGCGTCAGGTCGGTGAGATCCAGCTCGATCGCCTCGGCGATCGTGGTGACGCCCGCGTCGAGCACGGCCGTCTTGCCGGCGCCGAGCAACTTCGGCGCGACGTAGCCGATCACCTGGTCGACCAGGCCCTCCTTCAGGAAGGCACCGGCGAGGGTCGGGCCGCCCTCGAGCAGGATCGATCGGATGCCCCGGCTGAACAGGGCGGCGAGCAGGGCGTTCAGGTCGACGCGGCCCTCCGGGCCGGCACCGATCTCGTCGGTGGTCACGATCCAGGTGGGGGCGGCGGCGTCGCGAACGCGCGCGCCGGCCGGCGTACGCCCGTGCGAGTCGACGACGACCCGCAGCGGTTGCTTGATCGCGAGCGTGCCGTCCTTCAGATATCGCACGGTGAGCTGCGGATCGTCGGCGAGCACCGTGCCGACACCGACCATGATCACGTCCATCGTGCTGCGCAGCGTGTGCACGTCGGTGCGGGCGGGGGCGGAAGTGATCCACTGGCTGGTGCCGTCCACGGCGGCCGAGCGGCCGTCCAGCGTGGCGGCATACTTCCAGGTCACGTAGGGGCGGCCGCGGCGTACGGCGGTCAGCCAGGCGATGTTGCCCTGCTCCGCCTCGTGCCGGCGTACCCCGGTCTCGACCTGGACCCCGGCCCCGCGCAGCGCGGCCGCGCCGCCGGCCGCGCGTGGCGTCGGGTCGTCGACCGCGATCACCACCCGCTTCACCCCGGCGCCGATCAGCGCCTGGGCGCACGGACCGGTGCGGCCGGTGTGATTGCAGGGTTCCAGGGTGACGATCGCGGTGCCGCCGCGGGCGAGCTCGCCGGCCTGGGCCAGCGCGACGATCTCGGCATGGGGGCCGCCGGCGTAGGCGTGGAAGCCCTCGCCGACGACTTCGCCCTCGGCGTCCAGCAGCAGGCAGCCGACCACCGGGTTGGGGCTGGTCGTGCCGAGGCCCCGGGCGGCCAGCGCGATCGCGCGGCGCATTGCCTCGTCCTCGGTCACCATGGCGCTTTTCCTCCTCGCGCGGTGCGGTCACGCGCTGAGGGCAAAGGAGGGAGAAAACGCCAGGAACAGGACACGGGGGTGCACTTGATGCACCCCGGACGTGGAGAGCCCACGGTCCTATCCCGCGCGCTGTCTCCCATCCGGACTGTCTGACCTGCTCCCGCAGATCAACCGTCGGCCCTGGATTTTCACCAGGTCCACCGTCCGTCAGCTTCGACGTCCGGGTCGCGGGCTTACCGATCTTACGATCGGATCACCGCCGGTTCGGAATTTCACCGAGTCCCGCCAGCGCGTGGTGGGTCACTGCAAAGTCTTACACGCCGCACCCCGGTGGCCGCCACCCCCGCGAGCGACGTCACATCACTCGTCGGTGTCGGAATCCGAGCGGCGGCGGTCGATCGCGACATATGACCCCGGCTGGGACTTGGCGACCTTTTTCATCTCGGAGGCGACCGCGATCACCACCCGGGGGTCGGTGAAGCGCCGGCCCTCGAACGTCGCCTGGGCGACGCCGATCGACAGGGTGACCAGGGCGGCCCGGTTCTTGTTGCCGCGCCGGTCGGGCACCTCGATGAAGCCCCGCTCGGCGTCGGCCGGGTCGTAGAGCTGGTCGGCCGCCTGCTCGAAGTCGGTGACCGTGCGCTGGGTCAGCGGCAGCACCTGCTCGGGCGCGCAGATGAAGACGAAGTCGTCGCCGCCGATGTGCCCGAGGAAGACCGACGGGTTCTTGATCGTCGCGACCGCCTTGTGCAGGCTGCGGGCCAGCGCGGTGATGAACTCGTCGCCCCGGTCGAAGCCGTAGACGTCGTTGACGCTCTTGAACCGGTCGATGTCGATGTAGCCGACCGAGTATTCGCCGCCCGCCTTCATCCGGTCGGCGACCTCCCGGCGGACCCGGGCGTTGCCGGGGAGGCCGGTCAGCGGCGAGACCTCGCGCATCTCCTTGTTGCGCCGCAGCGTGGCCGACACCCGGGCGATCAGCTCGGCGTTGTCGAACGGTTTGACCAGGTAGTCGTCGACGCCGGCGGTCAGGCCGACGACCTTGTCGACGGTCATGCCCTTGGCGGTCAGCATGATCACCGGGAGCGCGGAGGTCAGCTGCTCGGCCCGGAGCATCCGGGTCAGCGTGACGCCGTCCATGCGCGGCATCATCCAGTCGACGATCGCCAGGTCGGGCCGCCGCGTCTCCATGAGCTCGAGCGCCTCCTGGCCGTCCCGGGCGCGCATCACCTGGTAGCCGTGCATCTCGAGGTTGAACGCGACGAAGCCGGCGATGTCCGGGTCGTCGTCGACGATCATGATCAGGTCGGGACTCTCCTCGGGCTCGAGCCCCAGGTCGTCGACGTCGTGGCGGATGGCGCCGGTGCTCATCGGGCGGCCGCGGCCAGCGCCCGCAGCTTCTGCACCGCCTCGGCCGGGTCGCCGGCACCGTAGACCGCCGTGCCGGCCACGAACGCGTCAGCCCCGGCCGCCGCCGCCTGCTCGATCGTGTCGGCCGCGATGCCGCCGTCGACCTCGAGGCGCACCTCGAGATCTTTGGCCGTGATGCGCCGGCGCACGTCGCGCACCTTGTCGAGCATCTCGGGCATGAACTTCTGCCCGCCGAAGCCGGCCTTGATCGTCATGATCAGCACGGTGTCCACGTAGGGCAGGAGCTCGAGATAGGGCTCGACCGGGGTGTCGCGGTCGATCGCCAGCCCGGCCTTGGAACCGGCCGCCCGCAGCGTCTTGGCCAGCGCCACCGGCTCGTCGCACGCCTCGGCGTGGAAGGTGACGTTATAGGCGCCGGCCTCGGCGTAGCCCGGGGCCCAGCGCTCGGGTTCGGTGATCATCAGGTGCACGTCGAACGGGAGCGCCGTCGCTTTGCGCAGGCTCTGCACGACCGGCAGCCCGATGGTCAGATTGGGGACGAAGTGGTTGTCCATGACGTCCACGTGCACCCAGTCGGCGGCACCCTCGATGGCGTGCACCTCGTCGGCCAGCCGGGAGAAGTCAGCGGCCAGGATGCTCGGGGCGATGATCGGCGATGGCTCCACGGCAGAAATCGTATAGCCTCGCGCCGCCGCCGGGTCGCGGCTGCCGGTAGCTGTGGACAACCGCCGCGCTAGAGTGACCGCCCGCTCGGGTGTCTGGGGAGGCCAGCAATGCGACGGTGGGCCGCCACCCTAACCTGCACGTTCCTGCTGTTCACGGCCTCGGCCTGCGGCGGAGCCCCGAAGGGGATCGACGGCGATCTCACCGACGACTGGGCGCCGCCCGCTCCGGCGGCCCAGTTCCGCCCGGCCGCCGGCACCTGCCACGATGACCTGAGCCCGGAGGGCTCGCTCGACGACTACGCCCCGATCCCCTGCACCGCGGCCCACGTCGCCGAGTCCGCCGCGGTCGTCGACCTGCCCGGCGCCGAGGGCCCGAAAGACCGGGCGCGGAGCGCGGGCGACGCGTTCAACACGTGCAGCAGGCAAGCCGACGCCTTCCTCGGCGGCGACTGGCGCACCGGCTGGCTGCTCCTGCAACCGGTGCTGCCGAGTCCGGCCGCCTGGAACGGCGGCGCCCGGTGGGTCCGGTGCGATCTGGCCGAGGTGTCGCCGCTCGACGGCCGCGTGATCAACCGCAAGACCAGCCTCAAGGCCGGGCTGAAGGCGGGTGGCGGGCTGCGGATGACCTGCGCCAACCCCACCATCAAAGGCGAGCAGGTCACCGAGATGCACCCGGTGACCTGCTCGAAGTCCCACACGTCCGAGTTCGCCGGCCTCTTCACGACGACCGCGAAGACCTCCGGCGCCGTCTCCGAGAACCAGGTGGCGAAGGGCTGCGACGCGGCGATCGCCCGGTTCACCCGGATCCCCGACGACGGTTCGATCACCGCCCGGGTCGGCTGGCTCGGCTTCCCGCCCGACGACTCGTCATGGGCGGCCGGCGACCACTCGATCCGCTGCTTCCTCTGGCTCAACGGCGAGAAGATGACCGGCTCCTACCGCAACGCCGGCCCCGCCAAGTTGAAGATCCACTACACTAGCTGACCCGGGCGGCCAGATTCTCGTTGAACGTCACGGTGTCGTTGAGCCGCGGGAACGGTGTCTCGGGCACCGGCACCCCGAGGAACGAGCAGAGCGGCTCCCAGCCCTGGGCCACCTCGAAAACGAGCAGGCGGTCGGCCGGGATCTCGCGCCGCACCCGCGCGTTGTGCTCGAGGAAACGCTGGATCGTCGCCTCGCGGTCGGCGAACCGGCCGTCGAACGTGCCTTCCCACACCGTGGCGTCGACCATGCTGATCACATCCGGGTCCATCACCCCCGACTCCCGGCCGGCGTTGGCCGCCGCATAGATCGTCTTGTCGGCGCTCTCATACCACTTCTCGGGGTCGCGGACGGTCAGGATGACCTTGGCCGCCGGGTGGCGGTCGACCAGCTCGCGCCAGAAGTACGTCATGGGCCAGTCGACGGTGGCCCGGTAACCCTGGAGGGCGACGTCGAGACTGTCGACATCGCCCTCGGCGGCCTTACGGATGAGCGCTGATGTTTCTGGGTCCTGCAACAGAGGAACCATGTGCAGGCATGGTCCGAAGCCCAGTTGTTCGAGGGCGACCTTGAGGCTGAGTGTCCCGGTTCGTCCGAATCCTGCGCCAATGACATCCATGCCCTCTGTATACCCTGAGCATGTCGATCAAAGCGGTGAAGATTGCCGAATCAGGCCGTCCGGCGCAACACCGCCAGGAACATCGCGTCGGTGCCGTGACGGTGCGGCCACAGCTGCACGGTCGGGCCCGCCCCCAGGCCAGGCATGCCGGGCGGCAGCAGCGGACGCGCGTCCACGAAGTCGACCTCCACGCCGCTGCGCCGCGCCCCCTCGCTGACTGTGACTTGCGTCTCGACCATATGGGGTGAACACGTCACGTAAGCGACCACTCCTCCGGGACGAACCGCCCGCAGCGCCGCGACCAGCAACTCCCGCTGCAGCCGGGTCAGCGGCGGCAGATCGGCCGGTTGCCGGCGCCAGCGCGCCTCCGGCCGCCGGCGCAGCGAACCGAGCCCGGTGCAGGGCGCGTCGACCAGCACCCGGTCGAACGACTCCTCGGGCAGGTCGGGGTCGCGGCCGACCGAGCGGCCGTCCATCGGCAACACGGTCACCGGCATGCCCTCGGTGGCCTGCTCGACCAGCCGGGCCCGGTGCTCGGCCACCTCGACCGCGGTCACCTCGGCGCCGCGCAGGGCGGCGATCGAGCCGAGCAGGCCGGCCTTGCCGCCCGGGCCCGCGCACAGGTCGAGCCAGCGGGTGTCGCGCCCCTCCAGCGGGGCGGCCAGCATCGCCGCCGCGACCAGCTGCGAACCCTCGTCCTGCACGTGCGTACGGCCGTCGTGGATCGCCGCCAGCTCGCGCGGGGAGCCGCCGTTCAGATAGACCGCGTACGGCGAGAACGCCCCCGGCACCCCGTCGACCTCGTCGGCCAGCTCGACCGCGTCGACCCGCCCCGGACGGGCGCACAGGTGCACGGTCGCCGGCTGGTTGTCTTCGATCAGGAGCCGGGCGGTGTCCTCGAGGTCGCCGCCGAGCGCCTCGGCGAACGACCGGATGATCCACTGCGGGTGGTTGTGCAGCACCGACAGGTTGCCGACCGGGTCTTCCGCATAGGGCGGAGCCAGCCGCTCCAGCCACTCGTCGAGCGAGCGCTCGGTGATCGCCCGCATGACCGCGTTGGCGAACCCGGACGCCCCCGGCGCCACCGACCGCACCAGGTCGACCGTCTGGTTGACCGCGGCGTGCGCCGGTACCCGGGTGTAGAGCAGTTGATAGGCGCCCAGGCGCAGCGCGTCGCGGGCCGGCGGGTCGATGCGGGCCACGTCACGACCGGCCGCCTCGGCCACGATCAGGTCGAGAGTGCCGAGCGCGCGCAGCGTGCCGTAGGTCAGCTCGGTGGCGAAGGCGGCGTCCCGGCCCGACAGGTGCATCTCGCGCAGGATGTCGGACAGGACCAGGTTGGCGTACGCGTCGTCGCGGTGCACCGCCGCGATCGCCTCGTACGCCGCCTGGCGGGCCGGGTCGGACGGCGGGCGACCGGAACGCGGAGCCCGGCCCGCACGGTCGTCGCGGGCATAGCCCGGGCCGGAGGGACGGCGCGGCCGGCCCGATCCGTGCGGCCGGTCGGCTCGATGATCGTTCACTGGAGCTTCTCCCCCGGTTGGATGCGCAGGCCACGGGCCCAGTCGGTGGCGGGCATCGGCTTCTTGCCGGCCGCACGCACCTCGCCCAGCGCGACCGGCGTGGTCGCCGTGCCGACCAGCACCTGCGTCCGCTCGATCAACAGATCACCCGGAGCCAGCCCCGCCGCGTTCGCCACCGGCTTGACCGGGCCCAGCTTGAGCCGGTCGCCGCGCAGCGTCGTCCACGCGCCCGGCGCCGGCGTGCAGGCCCGGATGCGGCGGTCGACCGCGAACGCCGGATCGTCCCAGCGGACGCGCGCGTCGTCGATCGTGATCTTGGGCGCGAGCGTGACCCCGTCAGCCGGCTGCGGATGGGCCCGGGCCGTGCCGGCGTCGATCGCGTCGAGCACCGCCACGAGCAGCCCCGCCCCCTCCCCGGCCAGCCGTTCGAGCAGGTCACCGCTCGTATCGGCGGGCCGGATGTCCTCGGTCAGCGTGCCGTAGACCGGGCCGGTGTCGAGCCCCGCCTCGAGCTCGAAGACGCTGGCCCCGGTCACCTCGTCGCCGTGCAGCACCGCGTGCTGCACGGGCGCGGCGCCCCGCCAGGCCGGCAGCAGCGAGAAGTGCAGGTTGACCCAGCCGTGCCGCGGAATCTCCAGAGCACTCGGCGGCACCAGAGCGCCGTAGGCGACGACCGGCACGCAGTCGGGCGCCAGCTCGCGCAGCCGCTCCTGGAACTCGGGCTCCCGCGGCCTCTCCGGCGTGAGCACCTCGATGCCGTGCTCGTCGGCCCACGCCCCGGCGGGCGAACGCACCAGGTGGCGGCCCCGGCCGGCCGGGGCATCGGGCCGGGTCACGACCGCGAGCAGTTCGTGGCTCGACGCGGCGATCGCGTCGAGAGCGGGCAGGGCGACCGCGGGAGTGCCGGCGAAGACCAGACGCAACCCGCTCACCGCCCCACGCCGAAGATGCCCCGGCCGTGCGGGCTCTCCTTGATCAGCGGCGGCCGGTCGGCGTTGTACCACTCCGCGGCCCGGATCTGCTTCATCGCGTCCTTCCGGCTGGCCGAGTCGAGGCGGTCGAGGAACAGCACGCCGTCGAGGTGATCCGTCTCGTGCTGCACACAGCGGGCCATCAGCCCGGTGCCGACCAGTTGCAGCGGGTCGCCGTGCTCGGTGAAACCCTGCGCGACCACGTTCTGCCGGCGTTTGGTGTCGATGTAGATGCCCGGAATCGACAGGCAGCCCTCGGGGCCGTCCTGCTCCTCGTCGTCGGGGAACGACAACACCGGGTTGATGATGTGGCCGACCACGTCGTCGACGTCGAACGCGAACACCCGCAGACCGACGCCGAGCTGCGGGGCGGCGAGTCCGGCGCCGCCCTCGTCCTGCATCGTCTCGATCAGGTCCTTGACCAGGTTGCGCAGTTCCTTGTCGAAGTCGACGACGGGATCGGCGGGCGAGCGAAGCACCGGATCGCCGAAGAGACGGATGGGCTGGACGGTCACGCGGAGAGACTCCCTCATTCAAAGCAACAGCCAAGTCTACGTTTCTAGAACAGAGCGGCCGGGTCGACCTCTATGCGTACCGGCAGGGCCGCCTTCCGGGCGCTGCGCACCCCCGACGCCTCGTGCAAGGCGTGCGCCATCTCGGCGGCCCGCCCCCGATTCACCCGGACGAGCATCCGCTCCTGCTCATCGTCGGCCGGAACCGGCCCGAGCAACTCGGCGCCGTCCGGCAGCTTCGCCGCCGACAGAAGCTCGGCGACGGCCTCGGCCTTCCCGGTCACGCTCGCCATCCGTACGGCCGGGGGAAAGCCGAGTTCGCGCCGCTCAGCCAGCTCGCGGGCGGCGAACCACCCCGGATCCCACCGCAGGAGCGCCTGCACGGTCGCCAGTCCCCCGTCGGCGACCACGACGACTCGCCCGTCGGACCTCGCCAGCGCCGCCGCGTTGAGCCAGCGGCGCATCGTCTCCTCGGCCGCCCGCAGATCGGCCCGGGTCAGCAGCGCCCACGTGTCGAGCAGAAGCACCGCGCCATAGCCACCCTCGGCCGTAGGTTCGGCCCCCGGCGTGGCGACCACCACGGCCGCTTCGCCGGGCACGTGATCGAGGACCTCGTCCCGCCCCGAGGTCCGGATCGTCGCCCCGGGAAACGCCCGCCCCAGCTCCTCGGCGGTCCGCCGGGCCCCGGTCACCGAGGCCCGCAGCCGGCGGCTGCCGCAGTTCGGGCAGCTGTACGCGGCGGCCGCCCGGCCACACCAGTGACAGGTCGGAACGTCGCGGGCCCCCGCCAGGCCGAGCGACCCCGAACAGTGCGGACACCGCGCCGGAGTCCGGCACTCGGCGCAGGCGGTGTTCGGCAGATAACCCCGCCGCGGCACCTGCACCAGCACCGGAGTGTCATGCTGCAGCGCCTGCCGGGCCGCCTGCCAGGCCAGGCTGGGCAGCCGCGCGGTCGCCGCACCCGGATCGCGCGCCAGCTGAGGATCGTCGCCGGTCGGGGCGATCGCCGGCGACCGCAGCCGCAGCGTGTCCCGCGGGGCCGAGATCTCCTTCGCCCAGCCGGTCTCCAGCAGCAGCTGGGCCTCGCCCGTCCGCGCGAAACCGGCCACCAGCGCCGCACAGTCACTCAGCTGAGCCCGCGTGAGCAGCACCTCGCGCGCGTGCGGGTAGGGCGACCTCGGCTCGGCGTGCAGGTCGTCGCCGTCGTCCCAGATCACGACCAGGCCCAGCTTCGACGCCGGCGCCCACATGGCCGCCCGGGTGCCGACGACAACCGGCACCTGATGCCGGCTGGCCTGCAGAAACCTTCGATAGCGCTCGGCCGGCCCGAGGGCGGCGTTGAGCGCGACGTGCTGCCCGGAACCCAGCGCCTCGCCGAGCGCCCGGTCCATCCGGTCGAGATCCCGCGCGTCAGCCACGACGATCACGACCCCGCGCCCGGCCCGCACGGTCGCGGCGGCGGCCTCGGCGATCCGGCGGGCCCAGTCCTCCCCGGGCAGCGCACCCCAGACGGCCCGGAGCGCCCGCCCTTCCGAGAGCCCGCGCAGGAAGGCCGCCCCGGCGGTGTAGGCCCCCCAGCCCTCCCCGGGCGCGACTTCCACGGCGCCCTTTCTGCCGGACCCGCTCTCCGCCCCGATCTCGCGTTCGGTCTCCGGCCCGGTCTCGAGCTCGATCTCCGTCCCAGCCTCGATCTCCGGCCCAGCCTCGCGCTCGGCCTCCGGCCCAGTCTCCGGCCCAGCCTCGCGCTCGGCCTCCGGCCCAGTCTCCGGCCCAGCCTCGCGCTCGATCTCCCGCCCAGCCTCGGGCCTGGTCTCAGACTCGATCTCCGGCCCGGTGTCGAGCTCGGTTTCGTCCTCCCCGGTCGCGGGTTCTTGGTCGGCGGCGTTCGGCAGCGCCTTAGGCGCCTGCGTCTCCACCCGGGCGTGTCGCGGCGGCACGGCGAGCCGGAGCACGTCACAGAGATTTCCGGCGTAACGGTCGGCCACCGCCCGCGCGAGCCGGGCGACCTCCGGGTCGAGCACCTGCTCGGGCGAAACGATCTTCTCGAGGTAGGCGAGTTTGCCGGTGTGCGGCGAGCTCTCGACCCGCTCCAGCAGAAACCCGCCGACCAGCTGCCCGGCGAACCGCACCTTGACCCGCACGCCGGGCCGGGCGACTTGATCGTCGGCGGACTCGACCAGGTAGTCGAAGGGGCGATCCAGGTGCGCCAGGGGGACGTCGACGCACACTCGGGCGACCGGCAGCTGCTCGGCCGGTTCCCGATCTTTGCGCGCGCTCCTCGTCACCATCGGGCCAATCATGCCCGGCGGCTACGACACTTCCGCGCACCGGCGCCCACGCGGACCCGGGTGATCCGCCCACGACCGCCCAGGCACTCGCGACCGGCGCAACCACCCCAGGGGCCAGCCACTCACAGCGACCCAGCAACTCAGAGCGGGCCAGCCACTCACAACGACCCAGCCACTCACAGCGGCTCAGGCAATGGAAATGGCCGGCGCCCCACCCGGGGCGCCGGCCATCACGTGTGGCCGCCTATCAGGCGGCGGCGTTCTTCAGGTCCTGGGCGCGGTCGGTGCTCTCCCACTTGAGCTCGGGGAGATCACGGCCGAAGTGGCCGTAGGCCGCGGTCTGCTGGTAGATCGGGCGCAGCAGGTCGAGGTCACGGATGATCGCGGCCGGGCGGAGGTCGAAGACGTCGTTGATGGCCTTCTCGATGCGCTCGACCGGCACGTTCTCGGTGCCGAAGGTCTCCACGAACAGCGACACCGGGTGGGCCTTGCCGATCGCGTACGCGACCTGGGCCTCGCACCGCTCGGCCAGGCCGGCCGCGACGACGTTCTTGGCGACCCAGCGCATCGCGTACGCCGCGGAGCGGTCCACCTTGGACGGGTCCTTGCCCGAGAAGGCGCCGCCGCCGTGGCGGGCGTAGCCGCCGTAGGTGTCGACGATGATCTTGCGGCCGGTGAGGCCGGCGTCGCCCATCGGGCCGCCGATCTCGAAGCGGCCGGTTGGGTTGACCAGCAGGCGGTAGCCCTCGGTGTCGAGGCCGAGGCCCTCGAGCTCGGGGGCGATGACGTGCTCGCGGACGTCCGGGGTGAGCAGGCTCTCGAGCGAGATGTCGGCGGCGTGCTGCGACGACACGACGACCGTGTCGAGGCGAACCGGGCGCAGGCCGTCGTATTCGATCGTGACCTGGGTCTTGCCGTCGGGCCGCAGGTAGGGGATCGTGCCGTCCTTGCGGACCGCGGACAGGCGGCGGGCCAGGCGGTGGGCGAGCGCGATCGGCAGCGGCATCAGCTCGGGGGTCTCCGAGCAGGCGAAGCCGAACATCATGCCCTGGTCGCCGGCACCCTGCGAGTCGAGGACGTGCTCGGAGTCGCCGGTGCGCAGCTCGATGGCGCTGTCGACGCCCTGGGCGATGTCGGGCGACTGGGAGCCGATCGAGACGCTCACGCCGCACGACGCGCCGTCGAAGCCCTTCTTCGACGAGTCGTAGCCGATGCGGAGGATCGTGTCGCGCACGATGCTCGGGATGTCGGCGTACGCCTGGGTGGTGACCTCACCCGCGACGTGCACCTGCCCGGTCGTGATCAGGGTCTCGACCGCCACGCGGCTGCGCGGGTCCTGCGTGAGCAGGGCATCGAGAATGCCGTCGCTGATCTGGTCAGCGATCTTGTCCGGGTGGCCCTCCGTGACCGACTCGGAGGTGAACAGGCGGCGTGCCACGGTGCTCCTCAGTATGTCGACTACTAGCTGTCGCGGGCAGTGTAGTCACCACGCCAAACAAAAGTCGCCTGGAGGTTCAGTCAGTCCCACCCGGGCCGACCTGCCGATCCATCCTGCGGATTTAGGATCGGCACAACGATGTCCCAAATCATATCGGCCACATCGTCTTTCGGCAGTTCGCCCAGCTCGGCCCTGCTGCCGTCGGCCCCGAGGATCGTGACGGTGTTGCGATCGGCGCCGAAGACCTTGTCGACACCGACCTCGTTGACGACGATCACATCGGCACGTTTCTTGATCAATTTAGCGCGGGCGTTCTCGAGCGCGTCGTGCGTCTCGGCCGCGAACGCGACCAGGACCTGCCCAGGCCGCTTGTTCGCACCCAGTTCGGCGGCGATGTCGGGGTTGGTCACCAGAGCGATCGGCTCCGGCGTACCCCCCTCGGTCTTTTTGATCTTCTGATCCCGGACCGTCGCCGGCCGGAAATCGGCCGGCGCGGCCGACATGACCACGACGTCGGCGCCGGCCGCCGCGGCGACGGTCGCGGCCCGCAGTTCCTCGGTCGTGCCGACCCGCACGATGTCAGTTCCTGCGGGATCGGACAGGGTGACATTCGCCGCAATGAGTGTGACCCGCGCCCCGCGGGCCGCCGCCGCCCGGGCCAGCGCATAACCCTGCTTGCCCGACGACCGGTTCCCGAGGAACCGCACCGGATCGAGCGGCTCGCGCGTCCCGCCCGCGGTCACCACCACATGCCGGCCGCCAAGATCAAGGTCAAGACCCTTTTTCCGTACGCGCAGTGCCAGCTCGAAAATCTCCCGCGGCTCCGGCAGCCGGCCCTTACCCGTGTCCTTGCCGGTGAGGCGCCCGACCGCCGGCTCGATCACGATCGCCCCACGCGCCCGCAGCGTGGCGACGTTGGCCCGCGTAGCCGGGTTTTCCCACATCTCCGTGTGCATCGCCGGCGCGAAGACCACCGGGCACGTGGCCGTCAGCAGCGTGTTGGTCAACAGATCGTCGGCGATGCCGTGCGCCGCCTTGGCCAGCATGTCCGCCGTAGCCGGCGCCACCACCACCAGCTCAGCCTGCCGCCCGATCCGCACGTGCGGCACCTCGTGGGCGTCCTGAAACACCTCGGTCGCCACCGGCTGCCCCGACAGCGCCGCCCAGGTCGGCTCCCCCACGAACTTCAGCGCCGCCGCGGTCGGCACCACCCGCACCCGATGCCCCGCCTCGGTGAACAGCCGCAGCAGCTCACACGCCTTGTACGCGGCGATCCCCCCGCACACGCCCAGCACTACCTCAGCCACCACACGCCCCTAAACATGGGTCGATCTTTCACCGTGCCCAACGTTAGGCGCTGCCAGCCCCGCCCCCGCACTTATCCCCCACCACAGCCGCCTGACACCGCGCCCAGCTCACCGGCGCGGCGACGAACCGGAACCGGCCGGTCACCGATCCACTCCTCGCCGAACAGGCACCCACCTTCCGCAAGATCCGCTTCCTGTTGCAGTTCCGCACTCTGCCCCCGCAACCAGGCAAGCTCGCCGTCTTGCTCCCGCAGCGACGCCGGCCCCTGCCGGTCAGCCTCCGATCGCCCACGACGTCTGCCCATCCAACAAGCTCGTCAATGCCCAGGAGGAGCAAGACCGCCACGGCCCGACGCGCAGGCGCGCAACAACCACCGAACCGCCGCGACCCACCGCCCAGACCCGGAACAACGACCGAACCGCCACGACCCGGCAAGCAGGCGCGGAACAGCCGCCGAACCGACACGACCCGGCACGCGGCCGCAGGACAGCCGCCGAACCGCCACGACCCGGCGGCAGGCGGCCGCGGGACAGCCGCTGACGACACAGTCAAAGCGACTCGCGACAGACACTCGGTCAAAGCGTGACGGCACCGCCCACACATCCAAGCGAGTCCGCGAAAGCGACGCGGCGCTGACTTGCGCCCGAAGCCGCCCTGCCGGGCAGAGCAGCCCAGCTCATCGGCCCTACCAGCGCAGAAATACAAAATGCCCCTTGTTCGCGCGTTCCGCGAACAAGAGGCACAGCACTTTGAAACTCACCGCAAGAAATCACCCAACGCACGGCCGCCGCGCGCAAGCGCTCACCAGCAGCATCGCAACGTGGCGGTCACCGCAAGCAAACCGCCCGGCGGAAGCACCCGCAACGTGACATCGCCGCAAGCAAACCAACCGCCCAGGGGAAGCACCCACAACGCGGCCCTGCCGCAAGCAAACCGCCCAAGCAGAACACTCGCAACGTCGCGCTCCCGCAAGCAAACCGCCCAGCAAAGCATCCGCAACGCGGCCTTGCCGCGAGCCAACCGCCTAGTGGAAGCACCCGCAACGTCGCGCTCCGCAAACCAATCACCCAGCGGAAACACCCGCAACGCGGCCTTGCCGCGCGCTAACCGCCTAGCGGAAACACCCGCAACGCGGCGCTCCCGCGAGCGACCCGCTCAGCGCAACCACCGCAACGCGGGGCGTCCGGGGGCTCGGCCCCCGGAGCTAGCATCCGTAATCGCCCACCGCGGTTCGCGCTTTCCGCGAACACACTTTACCCGGGCGATTACGGCTGGTCGGTGGGCTCGGCCGTGAGCAGGCCGGCGTTGATCTCGCGCATGGCGATGGAGAGCGGCTTTTCCTGCGGAGTGGTCTCGACCAGGGGGCCGACATACTCCAGGAGGCCCTCACCGAGCTGGCTGTAGTAGGCGTTGACCTGGCGGGCGCGCTTGGCCGCGAAGATCACCAGCGAGTACTTCGACGAGGTCTTGTCGAGCAGCTCGTCGATCGGCGGGTTGGTGATGCCTTCGGGGTTCGCGATGGTTCCCACTTTGTCGAACTTCCTTAATGATCTGGGTTTCAGAGATCCCGGGCCGGGGTCAGAAATGATGAACCGAGCAATCCTACCAGCTCATCTGCGGCCCGCTCGACGAAGTCGTTGACGACGGTCACGTCGAACTCGCTTTCGGCGGCGAGTTCCTCGTCGGCGTGGGCCAGTCGCTTCTTGATCGTTTCTTCGTCGTCGGTGCCGCGGCCGACCAGTCGGCGCTTGAGTTCTTCCACGCTGGGCGGGGCGAGGAACACCAGTTGCGCGTCGGGCATCGCGGCTCGGACCAGCCGGGCGCCCTGCAGGTCGATCTTCAGCAGTACCGGCCGGCCCTGGGACAGCCAGCCCTCGACCTGGGCCCGGGGCGTTCCGTAGAGGTTGCCGGCGAATTCGGCCCATTCGAGCAGTTGTCCGCCGTCGATCAGTCGTTGGAATTCCGGTCGGGTGACGAAGTGGTAGTGCTCTCCGTCGGTCTCGTAGTCCCGCTTCTTCCGGGTTGTGACCGACACCGACAGTCTGATCCAAGGCGAGCGCGCCCGGATCAGCTCGATCACGCTGTCCTTGCCGACCCCACTGGGGCCGGACAGGACGGTGAGGCGGGCTGCCGGGCGCGCGTCGTCATCCATGCTCACAGGCTCATTCAACACGAGCCGGTGAGTCAGTTGGCAGCGAACTCCCCCAGGAGGGCCTTCCGCTGCTGGTCGCCGAGGCCGCGCAGGCGGCGGCTGTCAGCGATCTTGAGCTTCTCCATGATCTGGGTCGCGCGGATCTTGCCGATGCCCGGCAGCGCCTGAAGCACGGCCGAGACCTTCAGCTTGCCGACGACCTCGTCAGCCTCCGCGCGGTCGAGCACGGCGGCCAGGGTGGTCTTGCCGGACTTGAGCTGTTCCTTCAGCTCAGCCCGCGCCTTGCGAACTTCCGCGGCCTTCTCCAGCGCTGCAGCGCGCTGCTCGGGGCTCAGTGACGGGAGCGGCACCAGTTCTCCTCAGGTCCCTATCGCGGCGGTAGCAATACCGGCGCATCTGTGAAACGTGGTGTGCCAGGGAACCAAAGGGGCATGTGGTTCCTGGCGCCGGGAAAACTAGCGGTCAACGAGGGATTCGGCAACGTGGGGGTACCCCCGTACCGGTTCTTCGCGGGCCTGATAAGCAGGCCCTTTCACCCGAGCGCGAGCCGGCAGTCCCGCGTCGCGCGCTCCGCGGCGGCCCGCAGTTCGGCCACTGATGGTCCCGCCGTGAGAACTTCCCGTGAGTACGACGGCAGCACGTTGCGCATGCTTTTTCCGAAGACCGTACGCAGGTCCGCAGGGGTCGCACCCTGCGCTCCGAGGCCCGGCGAGAGCAGTGGACCGTTCACTTCGGACAGATCATGACCGGTGTCCCCAATGGTTGCTCCGACCACCAGCCCGAAGCTCCCGAGTGGCTCCACACCCTTGTTGAGCTGGGAAATCTCATCGATCACGGTTTGCGCGACGGTCTTGCCGGACGCCGAGACGGCATGTTGGACGGCCGGTCCCTCCGGGTTCGACGTCAGCGCCAGGGCGAAGACTCCGGCGCCGTTCGCGGCCGCGAGGTCGAATGCCGGCTGCAACGAGCCGACTCCGAGATAGGGACTCAGAGTAATCGCATCGACACTCAGCGAACTCGCAGGATCGAGGTACGCGCTTGCATAAGCGGCCATGGTCGAACCGATGTCGCCGCGCTTCACGTCGAGAAGTACGAGCGCACCGGCCTCCCGGGACTGTCGGATAGTTGACTCAAGAATTCCGATGCCTTGTGACCCGAATCTCTCAAAAAAAGCCGACTGCGGCTTCAACACGGCCACCCGATCGGCCAGGGCTTCGACGACCGTACGGGCGAAGCGTTCCAGGCCGGCGACATCGTCCGAGAGGCCCCAGCGAGCCAGCAGCCCGGGGTGTGGATCAATACCGACGCACAGCGGCCCGCGCTTCTCGATCGCGTCGTAGAGCCGTCGGCCGAAGGTCTCCATCGCGGTGTCTCCTTACTGTCGGCTAGCCGCCACCGCGGCGGCGATTCCCGCGGTAATGCGGGCCACGTCGGCCGCGTCCGTGACGAACGGCGGCATCGTGTAGATCAGGTCGCGGAACGGCCGCAGCCACACCCCGGCGTCCACGGCGGCGGCGGTCGCCGGGGCCATGTCGACGTCGTGGTCGAGCTGGACCACGCCGATGGCGCCGAGGACGCGTACGTCGGCGACGCCTGGAGAACCCCGCAGTGGGTCGAGGCCGGCGTGCAACTCACGCTCAATTGCGCGTACGCGGGAAGCCCAGTCGAACGACCGCAGGAGGCCCAGCGAAGCGTTGGCCACCGCGCAGGCCAGCGGATTGCCCATGAACGTCGGACCGTGCGCGAGGCCACCGCCCGCCCCGGCCGAGATGGCCGCGGCGATCTCCGGGGTGCACAGGGTGGCCGCGAGGGTGAGATAGCCGCCGGTGAGTGCCTTGCCGACCGCCATGATGTCCGGCGAGACCGAGGCGTGCTCGGCGGCGAAGAACGTCCCCGTTCGCCCGAAGCCAGTGGCTATTTCGTCAAATATCAGAAAGATCCCGTGGCCCGCCGTCGCCTCGCGCAGCACCCGAAGGTAGGCCGGGTGATGAAAGCGCATGCCGCCCGCGCCCTGCACCACCGGCTCGACGATCACCGCGGCGATCTCGTCGGCGTGCTGATCGATCATGTCGACCAGAGAGGCGGCGTACGCGTCGTCGTAGGAAGCCGGCGGCGGGCCGGCGAAGATCTGGGCCGGCAGCACCCCGGTCCAGAGCGAGTGCATGCCGCCGACCGGATCGCAGACGCTCATCGGGTGGAACGTGTCGCCGTGGTAGCCGCCGCGCCAGGTGGCCAGCCGGCGCCGGCCCGGCCGCCCGAGGGCGAGCTGGGCCTGCAACGCCATCTTGATCGCCACCTCGACGCCGACCGAGCCGGAGTCGGCCAGGAAGACGTGCTCGAGGCCGGGCGGGGTGAGCTCGACCAGCGTGGTGGCCAGTTCGATCGCCGGCTCGTGGGTGAGACCGCCGAACATCACGTGGCTCATCCGGCCGGCCTGGTCGGCCAGGGCGGCGTCGAGCACCGGGTGGCGATAGCCGTGGATCGCGGCCCACCACGAGGACATCCCGTCGACCAGCTCGCGGCCGTCGGCCAGCTTCAGGCGGACGCCTTCCGCGCTTCGCACGAGGTAGGGGTCGGAGCGGCCGGGCATCGGCCCATAGGGGTGCCAGACGTGGGCCCGGTCGAGGCCGATCAGGTCATCGGCCGACGAACCGGACGGCCGCACGGCCGGATCGGCCGTGGTCACGGCCGACCGGCCGCTGAAGCCGCCGTCATGGCCGGCTCACCGCGAAGCGGCCGGCCTTCCGCACGAGCCGCCGTCATGGCCGGGCCACCGCGAAGCGGCCGGCCTTCCGCACGAGCCGCCGTCATGGCCGGGCCGCCGCGAAGCTGCGGGCCGCCGCCCGCACGAGGGCCGGTCCCTTGTAGATGAAACCGCTGTAGAGCTGCACCAGCGAGGCGCCCGCGTCGAAGAGGCGGGCCGCGTCGTCGGCCGTCATCACGCCGCCGACCCCGATGATCGGCAGCCGGCCGCCGGTCTCGGTGTGGACGAAGTGGACGATCTTGCGGGCCTTCTCGGTGAGCGGGCGCCCGGAGAGCCCGCCCGCCTCGGCCGCCCGGCTCTGGTCGGCTGCCGCCAGTCCGTCGCGGGCCAGCGTCGTGTTGGTCGCGATCACGCCGGCCGCGCCGTAGTGCAGGCAGACCTCGAGCACCTCGGCGATGGCCGTCTCGGCCAGATCCGGAGCGATCTTGACCAGCACCGGGGTCTTGCCGACCAGCGCGCCGAGCAGGCCCGCGATCGCGTCCTTGTCCTGCAGCGTGCGCAGCCCGGGCGTGTTGGGCGACGAGACGTTGACCGCGATGTAGTCGGCGTACGGGTGGAGCAACTGGTAGGAGGTCAGATAGTCCTCGACCGCGTCCTTGAGCGGCGTGATCTTGGACTTGCCGAGGGAGATGCCGAGCGGCACGTCAAGCGGACCGAGGTCTTTCAAACGGGCCGCGAGGGACGAAGCCCCGGCATTGTTGAAGCCCATCCGGTTGATGATCGCCTCGCTGTCGCGCAGCCGGAACAGCCGGGGCTTGTCGTTGCCCGGCTGTGCGTGCGCGGTGACCGTGCCGACCTCGACGAAGCCGAACCCGAGCGCGGGCCACGCGGGCAGCGCGACACCGTTCTTGTCCATCCCGGCGGCCAGGCCGATCGGGTTGGGGAACTTGACGCCGAACAGCTCGACCGGGGTGGTCGTCGAATACCGCGCCCGGAGCAGCGCTTTCGAAAGGCCGCCGAGACCGGCCAGCCGGTTGAGCGTGGCCTCGTGCGCGCTCTCCGCGTCGCCACCGCCCAGCCGGAACAGGACCGGCCGGACGGTGGATTCGAACAGGGTCACTCCTTGCCTCGCAGGGCCGCGTGCAGCTCCTGCAGCGGGCGGACCGTCATGTCGCCGCGCATCAGCGCCTCGATGCCCATGACCGCGGCGGCGGCACCGGGAACGGTCGTGATGCTCGGGATGTCGGCCGTCACCGCGGCGCTGCGGATCTCGTACCCGTCCATCCGGGCGCTGGCGCCCGAGCCCTGCGGGGTGTTGATGATCATCGCGATCTCGCCCGCCTCGATCAGCGCGACCGCGTTCTGGCCCGGGCTCTCGAAGTGCTTCGGGACGATCTCGCAGGCGATGCCGTGCCGGCGCAGCACCTCTCCGGTGCCGGCCGTGGTGACGATCGTGAAGCCGAGGTCGGCCAGCCGCTTGATCGGGAAGATCATCGACCGCTTGTCCCGGTTGGCCACCGAGACGAAGATCTTGCCGCTGGTCGGCAGCGACCCGTACGCCGCGGCCTGCGACTTGGCGAACGCCTGGCCGAAGCCGGCGTCGATGCCCATCACCTCGCCGGTCGACTTCATCTCGGGCCCGAGCAGGCTGTCGACGCCCTGGCCGGTCGGGGTGCGGAACCGCTTGAACGGCAGCACCGCCTCCTTGATCGCGATCGGCGCGTTCTCCGGCGTCGTGCCGCCGTCGCCGGACGGCAGCAGGATGCCCTCCTCGCGCAACTCGGCGATGGTGGCGCCGAGCATGATCCGGGCGGCCGCCTTGGCCAGCGGCACCGCGGTCGCCTTGGAGACGAACGGCACCGTCCGGGACGCCCGCGGGTTGGCCTCGAGCACGTAGAGCGCGTCGTCCTTCAGCGCGTACTGCACGTTGAGCAGGCCGCGCACGCCGACCCCGCGGGCGATCGCCTCGGTGTAGCGGCGGACCTCGGCCAGGTGCGAGCCGGCCAGCGTGATCGGCGGCAGCGAGCAGGACGAGTCGCCGGAGTGGATGCCGGCCTCCTCGATGTGCTCCATCACACCGCCGATATAGACCTCGCCGGTGGCGTCGCACAGCGCGTCGACGTCGATCTCGATCGCGTCGTCGAGGAACCGGTCGACCAGCACCGGGTGGTCGGGCGAGATCTCGGTCGCCCGCTCGATGTAGCCCCGCAGGATCTCCTCGTCGTAGACGATCTCCATGCCGCGGCCGCCGAGCACGTAGGACGGCCGGACCAGAACCGGGTACCCGATCGTGTCGGCGATCGCCTTGGCCTCGTCGAAGCTGGTCGCCGTGCCGTGGTCGGGCGAGCGGAGCCCGGCCTTGGCCAGCACCGCGCCGAACAGGCCGCGGTCCTCGGCCAGGTCGATCGACTCGGGCGAGGTGCCGACGATCGGGATGCCGGCCTTCTTGAGCCGCTGGGCCAGGCCGAGCGGGGTCTGGCCGCCGAGCTGGACGATCACGCCGACCACGCCCGGGCCGCCGGCCGCCTTGCCGCTGGAGTCCTCGGAGTGGAAGACCTCGAGGACGTCCTCGAAGGTGAGCGGTTCGAAATAGAGCCGGTCGGCGGTGTCGTAGTCGGTCGAGACCGTCTCCGGGTTGCAGTTGACCATGACGGTCTCGTAGTCGACGGCCCGCAACGCCATGACCGCGTGCACACACGAGTAGTCGAACTCGATGCCCTGGCCGATGCGGTTGGGGCCCGACCCGAGGATCAGAACCTTCGGCCGGTCGCTCGGCGCGACCTCGGTCTCTTCGTCGTACGCGGAGTAGTGGTAAGGAGTCTCGGCTTCGAACTCGGCGGCGCACGTGTCGACCGTCTTGTACACCGGGCGTACGCCGAGCCGGTGCCGCAGAATGCGGACGCCGTCCTCCCCGGCCAGCTCGGGCCGCAGCGCCGCGAGCTGCCGGTCGGAGAGCCCGGACCGCTTGGCCCGGCGCAGCAGTTCCTCGTCGAGCACCGCGGCGTCGATGATCTCGGTCCGCAGGTCGACCAGCGCCTGGATCTCGTCGAGGAACCAGGGGTCGATGCCGCCGCTCGCCTCGTGCACCTGCTCGACCGTCGCGCCCAGCCGGAGCGCTCTCTCCACTGTGTAGAGACGGCCGTCGTGCGGAATCCGGAGCGCCGCCAGCGTGTCTTCGAGCGAGGAGGAAGGGTCGGGCCGGGTCCAGAATCCGGCCGCCGACGTCTCCATCGAGCGCATCGCCTTGTTGAGCGCCTCGGCGAAGTTGCGGCCCAGGCTCATCGCCTCGCCGACCGACTTCATCGTGGTGGTCAGCTCGGGGTCGGCGCCCGGGAACTTCTCGAACGCGAACCGCGGGATCTTCACCACCACGTAGTCGAGGGCGGGCTCGAACGCGGCCGGCGTCTGCAGGGTGATGTCGTTGGGGATCTCGTCGAGCGTGTACCCGATGGCCAGCTTCGCCGCGATCTTGGCGATCGGGAAGCCGGTCGCCTTCGAGGCGAGCGCCGAGGACCGGGAGACCCGGGGGTTCATCTCGATCACGACCAGGCGGCCGTCGGCCGGGTTGACCGCGAACTGGATGTTGCAGCCGCCGGTGTCGACGCCGACCTCGCGCAGCACGGCGATGCCGAGGTCGCGCAGCTTCTGGTATTCGCGGTCGGTCAGGGTCATCGCCGGGGCGACGGTCACGCTGTCGCCGGTGTGCACGCCCATCGGATCGACGTTCTCGATCGAGCAGACGACCACGACGTTGTCGTGCTTGTCGCGCATCAGCTCGAGCTCGTACTCCTTCCAGCCGAGCACGCTCTCCTCGATCAGCACCTCGTGGACCGGGGAGTAGGCCAGGCCGGCGCCGGCGATCCGCTCGAGATCCTCGCGGGTGTGCGCCATGCCGGAGCCGAGTCCGCCCATGGTGAACGAGGGCCGGATGACCACCGGCAAGCCGAGATCTTCCACCGTGGCGAAGACCTCGTCCATCGAGTGGCACACCCGCGACCGCGGGGTCTCGCCGCCGGCGAGCGCCACGATGTCCTTGAACAGCTGACGGTCCTCGCCCTTGCGGATCGCGTCGATGTTGGCGCCGATCAGCTCGACGCCGTACTTCTCGAGCACGCCGTTCTCATGCAGGGCGACCGCGGTGTTGAGCGCGGTCTGGCCGCCCAGCGTCGGCAGGATCGCGTCCGGCCGCTCCTTGGCGATGACCAGCTCGACGAACTCGGGGGTGATCGGCTCGACGTAGGTCGCGTCGGCGAACTCCGGGTCGGTCATGATCGTGGCCGGGTTGGAGTTGACCAGCGAGACGCGCAGCCCCTCGGCGCGCAGCACCCGGCACGCCTGGGTGCCGGAGTAGTCGAACTCGCAGGCCTGGCCGATCACGATCGGCCCGGAGCCGATCACCATGATGTGCCGTAGGTCGTCACGTTTCGGCATGATCAGCCCTTCTTTTCGACGAGCTCGACGAACCGGTCGAACAGGTAGTCCGCGTCATGCGGGCCGGCTGCCGCCTCGGGGTGGTATTGCACCGTGAACGCGGGGACGTCGATCCCCCGCAGGCCCTCGACCACGTTGTCGTTGAGGCAGACGTGCGAGACCTCGACCCCGCCGAAGTCGGTGTCGATCACCTGGTTGAGCGGCGCGTCGACCGCGAACCCGTGGTTGTGGCTGGTCACCTCGACCTTGCCGGTGGTCTTGTCGAGCACCGGCTGGTTGATGCCGCGGTGGCCGTAGCCCAGCTTGTAGGTGCCGAAGCCGAGCGCCCGGCCGAGGATCTGGCTGCCGAAGCAGATGCCGAACAGCGGCACGTTACGGCTCATCACGTCCCGAGCAAGTGAAACCGGTGCCTGCGCGGTGGCCGGGTCGCCCGGGCCGGGCGAGAAGAAGACCGCGTCGGGACCGACCGCGAGCAGGTCGTCGATGGTCGAGCCGGCCGGGAAGACGTGCGTGGTGACGCCCCGCGCGGCGAGCCGGCGGGAGACGTTGCGCTTGATGCCGAGGTCGAGCGCGGCGACCGTGTAGCGGTGCTCGCCTTCCGCCTCGACGGTGTAGCGCTCGGGGGTGCTGACCTGGGCCGACAGGTCGGCGCCGAGCATCTGCGGGGTCTCTTTGACGCGAGCCAGCAGCGACTGCGGGTCGAGGTCGACGCTGGAGACGCCGGCCCGCATCGCGCCGCGCTCGCGCAGGTGGCGGGTCAGCGCGCGGGTGTCGATGCCGCTGATGCCGACGATCTTCTCGGCGGCCAGCCGCTCGCCGAGGTCGCCGGTCGCGCGCCAGTTGGACGGGCGGCGGGCCGGGTCGCGTACGACATAGCCGGCGACCCACATGCGTCCCGACTCGTCGTCCTCCGAGTTGACGCCGGTGTTGCCGATCTGCGGGGCGGTCTGCACGACGACCTGGCGGTGGTACGACGGGTCGGTCAGCGTCTCCTGATAGCCGGTCATGCCGGTGGTGAACACGGCCTCACCGAAGGTCTCGCCGACCGCGCCGTACGCGCTGCCGTAGAACGTGCGCCCGTCCTCGAGTACAAGAATCGCCTTGGGCATTACTTGACCGCCTTCCCGTCCAGGACTGTCGGCTCTCCCCGGAGGAAGGTCGCGACGATGCGACCCGGCAGGGTGGTGCCCGCGTAAGGGGTGTTGCGGCTGCGGCTCGCCGACTCACTCGGGTCGACCACCCGGCGCGCCGACGGGTCGACCAGCGTGAGGTTGGCCGGAGCGCCCGCCAGGAGGTCATGGCCGTGGCCGGCCAGTCCGGCGATGCGCGCGGGCGTCCGCGACATGCGGTCGGCGATCAGCTCCCACTGCTCGCCGAGCACACTCAGCACGACCGGGAGCGCGGTCTCCAGCCCGACCATGCCGGGCCGGGCGTACGCCCACTCGCACTCCTTGTCTTCCACCGCGTGCGGGGCGTGGTCGGTGGCCACGATGTCGATGACCCCCTCGATCAGCGCCGCGCGCAGGGCCTCGACGTCTTCCCGCGTCCGCAACGGGGGGTTGACCTTGAAGACCGGGTCGTAGCTGGCCGCGAGCTCGTCGGTGAGCAGCAGGTGGTGCGGGGTGACCTCGGCGGTGACGTTGACGCCGCGGGCCTTGGCCTGGCGCAGCACCTCGACCGACCCGGCGGTCGAGACGTGGCAGACGTGCAGGCGGCTGCCGACGTGCTCGGCGAGCAGCACGTCGCGGGCGATGATCGCCTCCTCGGCCACGGCCGGCCAGCCGGTCAGCCCGAGCCGGGTGCTGACCTCGCCCTCGTGCATCTGGGCGCCCTCGGTGAGCCGGGGCTCCTCGGCGTGCTGGGCGATGACCCCGCCGAACGCCTTCACGTATTCCAGTGCGCGCCGCATCAGTCGCGGGTCGGCCACGCAGTGCCCGTCGTCGGAGAAGATCCGCACATTGGCCGCCGACGTGGCCATCGCGCCGAGCTCGGCCATCTGCTGGCCGGCCAGCCCGACCGTGACCGCGCCGATCGGCTGCACGTCGACCAGCCCGGCCTCGCGGCCCAGGCGCCAGACCTGCTCGACCACGCCGGCGGTGTCGGCGACCGGCGAGGTGTTGGCCATCGCGCAGACCGCCGTGTATCCGCCGAGGGCCGCGGCGCGGGAGCCGGTCTCGACCGTCTCGGCGTCTTCGCGGCCCGGTTCCCGCAGGTGGGTGTGGAGGTCGACGAGGCCGGGGAGGGCTACGAGGCCGGCGGCGTCGATGACCTCCGCGCGACTGTCCGACTTGTCGGACAGAACGCCGTCCTGAATCAGAAGATCCTGGGCACCCCGGCCGAGGACGGAAGCACCGCGAAGCAGATATGAGGTCACGCTTTGCCTCCGAGCAGCAGATAGAGAACGGCCATCCGGGCACTGACCCCGTTGGCAACCTGTTCGACGATGGTGGAACGGGACGAGTCGGCCACCTCGGGCGTGATCTCCATCCCCCGGTTCATCGGGCCGGGATGCATCACGATCGCGTGGCCCGGTAGCCGCCGCATGCGCGCGAGATCGAGACCGTAGCGCCGGCTGTACTCCCGCGCGGACGGGAAGTACGAGTCCTGCATGCGCTCGGTCTGCACCCGCAGCATCATCACGACGTCCATCTCGGGCAGGACGCTATCGAGGTCGTACGACACTTTCAGCGACGGCGAAAGGGAGGCCGCGATGTCGACCGGAACCAGCGTCGGCGGCCCGACCACGGTCACTTCCGCGCCCAGCGTCGAGAGCAGCAGGACGTTGGATCGAGCGACCCGGCTGTGCAGCACGTCCCCGACGATCGCGACCTTCAGGCCCTCGATCTTCCCGAGCCGCGAGCGCATCGTGTAGGCGTCCAGCAGCGCCTGGGTCGGGTGCTCGTGCGTACCGTCGCCGGCGTTGATCACCGAGCCGTCGATCCAGCTCGACAGCCGGTGCGGCGCGCCGCTGGCCGAGTGCCGGATGACGACCGCGTCGGCGCCCATCGCCTGCAGGGTCAGCGCGGTGTCCTTGAGGCTCTCGCCCTTGGAGACGCTGGAGCCCTTGGCCGAGAAGTTGATGACGTCGGCCGACAGGCGCTTGGCCGCCGCCTCGAACGAGATGCGGGTGCGGGTCGAGTCCTCGTAGAAGAGGTTGACCACGGTGCGGCCGCGCAGCGTCGGCAGCTTCTTGACCTCGCGGCCGGCCAGCGCGGCCATCTCGCCCGCGGTGTCCAGGATCAGGGTGGCGGTGGCCGCGTCCAGGTCGGCCGCCGAACGCAGGTGTTTGATCATTTGTCGCCCCCGGTCAGCTTGATCTCGTCGAGGCCGTCCGTCTCGGTCAGTGAGACGCGGACGCTCTCGGTCAGCGCGGTCGGGATGTTCTTACCGACGTAGTCGGCGCGGATCGGCAGTTCTCGATGACCCCGGTCGACCAGCACGGCCAGTTGCACCGAACTGGGCCGGCCGACGTCGTTGAGCGCGTCAAGCGCGGCCCGGACCGTACGCCCGGAGAACAGCACGTCGTCGACGAGAATGACCTTGCGGCCGTCGATGCCGCCGCCCGGCAGTTCGGTCTTGCCGAGCGCGCGGGTCGCGTGCAGCCGCAGGTCGTCGCGGTAGAGGGTGATGTCGAGCGAGCCGACCGGCACGTCGATGCCCTCGAAGGCGTGGATGCGGGCGGCCAGCCGGTGGGCCAGCGGCACTCCGCGGGTCGGAATTCCGAGGAGAACCGTGCCGGTCGCGCCGGAGGTCTTCTCGAGAATCTGATGAGCGATCCGGTCGACGACCCGGTGCAGGTCGGCCCCGCTCAAAATGATCTTCGTTGCTGTGTCGGCACGCGGCTGCGCCACGGCGGACCCCCTTCCCCGCCTCACGGGACGGGTCGTTAAAGGACGTCTATCGAGTGTTCGGCTCGATGGCTGACGCTACGTTACCAGCGGCAGCGGCGATGACGATCGTGACGTGGCTGACGTCGAAATCAACGGACGAATCAGGCAACTCGCTCGCGCGGCACACGACTCATCGGTAACCGGCACTTGACCGGGGGCGCCGAACTCCGTACCGTCACGCTGCGTAGCGATCGTCGGAGGAAGAACCCTCCGCGCCTTGCACAGTGGGAGTGTTCCGAATGCCGTCTGAGTACGCCAAGTCGCTGGGCGCCCGCCTGCGCTCCATCCGGCAGCAGCAGGGCCTGTCCCTGCAGGGTGTGGAAGAGAAGTCGAACGGCCGGTGGAAGGCCGTCGTCGTCGGCTCGTACGAGCGCGGCGACCGTGCCGTGACCGTTTCCCGCCTCGCCGAATTGGCCGACTTCTACCGCGTGCCCGTCTCGGAGCTGCTGCCCGACGGCAGCGGCGTCCGGCTCGAGGCAACCAACAAAATCGTGCTCGACCTGGAGAAACTGTACGACACCACGGGCGAGGACCTGGCCTACGTCGCCCGGTACGCCCGGGCTATCCAGCAGCAGCGCGGTGACTACAACGGCCGCGTCCTGTCCATCCGCGCCGACGACCTGCGCGCGCTGGCCATCGTCTACGACATCTCGCCCTCAGGCCTCATCGAGCGCCTGACCGAGCAGGGTGTCCTGGTCGCCGACCCGCGCGCGTTCTTCGCCAGCTGACCTCCACCCCTTGATCGAGCCCGCGCTCCCCCGCGGGCTCTTTCGCTTTTCCCGCCCAAACCCCCAAAACATTTTTTTGTACGCGGACCGGGCGTCCCCGATGACAACGTTGTCCGTTCCGCCGTCCACCGCGACGCGGGGCGTCAAACGGCCGTAGCGCGACTTTCGCGCGTAGCGGTGGGTGATCGGGTGGGCCGGCGGCGCGGCTCGCGCTGAGGCGGTCTGGCGCTCCGTCGATCGTGAAAACGACGTCGATCTTGAAACGATCCGGACGGCCGGTCACCGACCGGGTAGGTGACGGTTACCGTCCGAGATCAAGCTCAGAGCGATTTGTAATAGCGGACCAACGGCAGCGGCGAAAACCCGGCGCCTTCATAGGCGCGCCGGGCCGGCGCGTGGCCGGGATCGCCCCCGGTGCCGACGGCGACGATGCGGACCCCGGCCTTCCGCATCCGGTCGAAGGCGAACTCCATCAGCGCGGTCGCGATCCCCCGGCGCTGATGCCCGGGGTCGACGGCGAGCATCTCGATGTCGGCGCCGGGCGCCCCACGATCGAAGACCACCACGATGAACCCGACCGGACGCCCGTCGACCTCCGCGACCCACGTCGAGTCGAGACAGCCCCGGCAGATGCCCGCGACGTCCCGGGCCTGCGACGTGCGCCAGTCCGGATAGACCCTCGGATAGATCTCGTCGCCGAGCACCGCGCGGAACGACTCGAAAACCGGCGCCCACGCCCGCAACGAGAAGGCCACCACCTCGTCGATGTCAGCCTCGGCAAGCGCCCGGATCGAAACCGTCATGCCCCGAGCCAACCACGCCCGTCGAGCCGAGTCTCAGGCCCTCGACATCGTGCGCGCGGAGAAGCAGCCGGTCATCGCCGTCCTGACAAGTGCCGCCGGATCGGCCGGTCGGGCATCCGCGTCGGCAAGGGCCTGCGGCACCACCGGGAGCAGGCGCGCTGCCGACCGGCAAGCGGGCGTAACCGAAGCAGCGGCGGGAGCCTGCCGGCTCACCGGACCGAGGAAGCCCGATCGCTTCGGTCACACCCGGCGGGCTGCCAGAACGGCAGTTCAGCGCCTATCGGGTGGCGAACTCGGCGATGCGGCCGAGGATGCCGTTGAGGAAGCGCGGGCTGTCGTCGGTGGACATCTGCTTCGCGAGCTCGACCGCCTCGGTGATCGCGACCGGGTCGTCGATCTCGGGCACATAGAGCAGCTCGAAGACCGCGATCCGCGCCAGGTTGCGGTCGACCACCGGCATGCGGTCGATCGTCCAGCCCTCGGCGTACGACGCGATCAGCTCGTCGATGCGGTCGAGGTTTTTCGCCACACCCTCGATCAGCATCTCCGCGTAATCCATGTGATCGGGGCGCGGCTTCTCGATGCGATCGAGATAGGTGATCAGGACCTGAGCGGGAGGCAGATCGCGGATATCGGCCTCGTAGAGCACATCCAGTGCCCTCTTGCGCGCCTTGCGGCGGGCCGGCATCTGCGTCTTGGGGCCTTCGGCCATGTCAGGAACGACCGAGATAACGGCCGTCGCGGGTGTCGACCTTGATCTTCTCGCCGGTGGTGATGAAGAGCGGGACGTTGACGGTCGCGCCGGTCTCGACGGTGGCCGGCTTGGTGCCGCCGGTCGAGCGGTCGCCCTGCAGGCCCGGCTCGGTGTAGGTCACCTCGAGGAAGACGCTGGTCGGAAGCTCGATGTAGAGCGGAACGCCCTCGTGGGTCGCGACGGTCGCCTCGGCCTCGGGCAGCAGGTAGTTCGCGTTTTCCGCGACGGTGCCGCCGGGCACGGTGATCTGGTCGAAGGTGTCCAGATCCATGAAGACGAAGTCTTCGCCGTCCTGGTAGAGGTATTGCATCGTCCGCTTGTCGACCGTGGCCGTCTCGACCTTGGTGCCCGCGTTGAAGGTCTTGTCGACGACCTTGCCGGAGAGCACGTTCTTGAGCGTGGTGCGCACGAACGCCCCGCCCTTGCCCGGCTTGACGTGCTGGAACTCGACGACGGCCCAGAGTTCGCCTTCGAGGTTGAGCACCAGGCCGTTCTTCAGGTCGTTCGTGGAAGCCATGTCCTACCCTGCTGTTGATACGTATTGGTGACCGATCGAGTCTACCGACGCGAACCGCCGACCGGCGAATCGGGGTTTCCGGTCGTCAGGTGCTCGATCGCCAGGCGATAGCCGTCGACGCCGAGGCCCGCGATCACCCCGGTGGCCACCGCCGAAATGAGCGAATGATGCCGGAATTCCTCGCGCGTGTGGATGTTCGAGATGTGCACCTCGACCAGGCGTCCGGTCAGCATGCCGCAGGCGTCCCGCACCGCGATGCTGTAGTGACTCCAGGCCGCCGGGTTGAGCACCACGTCGGCGCCTTCGTCGGCCGCCGCGTGCAACCAGCCGAGCATCTCGTACTCGGCGTCGGTCTGGCGCACCACGACGTCGACACCGAGGCGCGAACCGGTCTCCTCGCAGAGGCGCACCAGGTCGGCGTAGGTCGTGCGGCCGTAGACGTCGGGCTCGCGGGTGCCGAGCCGGCCGAGGTTCGGGCCGTTCAGGACGTAGATCATCGGGCCACCTCGGCGTAGGCCCGCTCCAGGAGGGCCTCGTCGGGCCCGGTCAGGATGCCCGGCTTCGCCAGGCCGTCCAGAACCACGAAACGCAAGGTCGCGGCCCGCGCCTTCTTGTCGACGCGCATCGCGCTCAGGAGATCGGTCCAGGCCCCTTTCCCGTACGCCGTGGGCAGCCCCAGCAATTCCAGGACGTCCCGATGGCGACGGGCGGTCGCGTCGTCGAGGCGGCCGCTGAGCCGGGACAGCGCCGCCGCGAAGATCAGCCCGACCGAGATCGCGTGCCCGTGCTTCCAGGTGTACTTCTCGCGCTTCTCGATCGCGTGCCCGAGCGTGTGACCGTAGTTGAGGATCTCGCGGAGCCCGGACTCCTTCAGATCGACGCCCACCACGTCCGCCTTGACCCGGATCGAGCGCTCGACCAGCTCGCGGATGGTCGAACTGACCGGATCGGTGGTCGGATCCTTCTCGATCAGCTCGAGGATCACCGGGTCGGCGATGAACCCGCACTTGACCACCTCGGCCAGCCCGGCGACCAGGTCGTCGGCCGGTAGCGTGGCGAGCGTGTCGAGGTCGCAGAGCACGCCGGCCGGCGGATGGAACGCGCCGACCAGGTTCTTCCCGGCCGCGATGTTGACCGCGGTCTTGCCGCCGACCGCCGCGTCGACCATGCCGAGCAGCGACGTCGCACAGGGCACCCAGCGCACGCCCCGCAGCCACGCCGCGGCCACGTAGCCGGCGAGGTCGGTGACCGCTCCCCCGCCGACCCCGATCACCACGTCGGTGCGGGTGAAGTTTTCCCGGCCCAACTCGTCCCAGCAGTGCGCGGCGACGGCGACGGTCTTTCCCGCTTCGGCGTCGGGGACTTCGACGAGCACCGGGCGTACGCCGGAAGCCTCAGCCACCCGCTCAGCGTGAGCGCGCAGCGGCGCGGAATAGAGCACCGCGGCCTTCGCCGCGCCTTTGACCAGGGACGGCAGCTCGCCGGCCAGGTCATGGCCGACCAGGACGTCATAGGCCCGGTCACCGGCCACCGGGATGCGTGTAACCACACGGAAGACCTTAGTGACGAACGATGGGGTTATATCTTCTAACCCCAAGTGCGGGTTATAAACGGTGCATGCCAAAAATCAACGTGTACCTACCGGACGATCTGGCCGACGCGGTCCGGGATGCCGGCATCCCCGTCTCCCCGATCTGCCAACGAGCCCTCGAACAGGCGGTCCGCCGCTCCCAGGAAGTGCGGCAAACCGTCCTCAGCGATCTCACGACCGCCGACCTCACCGAACGCCTCCAGACCGTCTTCACCTCGCGGGCGATCACCGTGCTGGGCCTCGCGATCGAGCGGGCCCAGACCAACGTGACCACCTCCGACCTGCTCCACGGCATAGTCACCGAACCGGCCAACCTCGCCCGCCAGATCCTCACGACAATGGACATCGACCCCGCTTCGCTGACCGCGCCGGCCGACGCCGAGCCGTCCCTGCCGGCGGCCGAAAGAGGCGGGCTGCGGTTCAGCAAGCCGATGGCGGTGGCACTGGAACTGACTGTGGGAGAGGCGACGGGGCTCGGGCACAACTACGTGGGCTGCGAACACTTGCTGATCGGCCTGGTGGCCGAGCCGGACGGAGCGGCGGGGGCGCTGCTGCGGTCGCGGGGGCTGGAGCTCAAGGCGGTCAGGCGCTCGGTCGCGGCGGCCGTGGCGGGGTACGCCCATCTGCGCAATACCCTGCAAAGCGCTCAGCCGCAGCCGAATGCCTTGCTCAGTGCTGTCCGGGCTGAGATCGCTCCGTTGATCGCTCGTATTGAGCGGCTGGAGGGGGGTGGCCGGTAGTCGTTCGTTCGATCGATCGCGGGGGTTTTCTTGCGGTCGGACGCGATTGGGGGCCAGGGTGACCAAGATCGAGGTAAAGCATCTAGTTCGGTCTTGGTCACACTCGCCCCAAATCGCTTGCAACTCATGGTCAGCCGGCGTCAAGTTGGATCTTTGGTCTCTGCGGGCAGGCGCTGTCTCACCACTGGAGATCCCGTCTCGCTGGCACGTCCCTTTCGGTCAGGGGGCACGCCAGGGGTTTCGGTCGGGCAGGGCCGAGCTGGGTGGGTGGTACTTCGGCCTCAAATCGCCCGCCTGCGCGGGCTTTGGGTCATTGAAAAGACGTCGGTGGTACAGGTTTGAGGGCCACTGAGCGCTTTAAAAGCTTTGCGTGTCACGTGTTTGCGGCCAGTGCTGTGCCCAGGGGCGCTCGCGGGTTCTTGCATGCCCGCCGACGCCGGTGGTGAAGGTCGCGCTTCAAAGCTGAGTTACGGCTGGAGCCCCGCCGCCTCTCGTCCCTTTAAAGCGCTTGGTTGACGTCGATCCTGTACCACCGATCCACAACCGGCTCACGTGCGCGGGATGCCCCTACGGACATCACAAGCAGCACCCCACGACCACGCGCAAAGCTTTAAAGCGCTCAGTGACCTCAAACCTGTACTGAGCTTCCCCCAGTTTTCCGGACACCTGAGGTGAGGTGGATGACGGCTTCCAGGAAGGATGTCGTGTCATGCCTGCTCCTCACCCTGTCGAGT
>NZ_JBFBAD010000082.1:0-45356 GCF_040682075.1 Actinoplanes sp. NPDC051411
CGACACTCACCTGAGCCATGACCTGGCTGTGGACCGCGCTCATCGCGGTGGGCGTCGTGATGATCGCGGTCGCACTGTGGCCGAGCGGCCGGAACCGGGCCACGCCCGGCGAGCCGGCCGACGGCGGACCGGAGGAGCCTAAGCCTGGTTCGTGACCCAGTGGACGGCGTCCATCACCCACTGCACCTGCTGCAGGTCGGCGATCGCGACACCGACCAGGAACAGCGCGGTGACCAGATGCGACCCGCGGGCCGTCCGGCGGGTGCGGCCCATCCAGCGCTCGAGCACCAGGTGGCCGACCACGCGGGCGAGGCAGAAGACGCCGACCGCGACGATCAGCGTGACCACGAAGACGATCGCCTGGGTCGACAGCGACCCGTTGTTGGAGATCGCCATGATGCCCCAGCCCACGAAGGCGAACAGCACCGCCGCGCTGGTCCACTCGCCGCCCCGGCGCAGCTCGCTCCAGCGCCAGCTCATCGCCGGTCGCTGCGGCGAGCCGGTGCCCGGCCAGCCGGTGCCGGTCGGCTCGTGATCGGCGAACCGCCGGTTCGGCTGCGGCGAGCTGACCTGGGCCCGGCCCTGGCTGAACGGCGCCTGCGGAGGCGGCGGGGCCGGCGGCTCGTACGCCCGGGGGGTGCCGTGCGGAACGGTCGGACGCTCGGGCTGCGGCGTGCCGTGCGGCACGGTGCCGTGTTCGGCCCACGGATCCTGCGGCGGCATGTCGAGCGTCCGCTCCGACCACTGCGGTTGCTCCGGCATCTCGTCCCCTCCCGGCTCGGTGGGGCGTCCGCCCCGGCCCTATCGAGAGTAGCGAGCCAACAAATCGTTCGCCGCCGCGCGCCCGGTCCGCTATGAAGACATTCATGGACTCCTCGGTTCACCTCCGTACTGCCACCCCCGCCGACTTCGACGCGATCTCCGACCTGATGGAGCTCGTCTTCCAAGAGACGCTGACCGAGAGCCGGCGCGCCGGTGAGCAGTCGATTACCGAGACCGACCGCTCGCTGGTCGCCGAGCACGACGATCACGTCGTGGGCCACGCCACCGCGCTGACCCGAGATCTCACCGTGCCGGGCGCGATCGTCCCGGCCGCCCACGTCACCGGGGTCGGGGTTGCGCCGACCCACCGGCGGCGCGGCATCCTCACCCAACTGATGCGCCAGCAGCTCGAAGGGCTGGCCGCCGCCGGTCACGAGCCGATCGCGGTGCTCTGGGCCAGCGAGTCGGCGATCTATCCGCGTTTCGGCTACGGGCCGGCCTCGTCGCGGCTCGGGCTCGAGATCACCAGCCGCGAGGTGCGCCTGACCGCGCCGCCGGCCACCCCGCCGAGCGGCCGCCTCCGCCTGATCAAGCCCCCGGCCGCGGCCGACGAGTTCGCGGCGGTCTACGAGCGCGTGCGGGCCGAGCGGGTCGGGTTCTCCAGCCGCGACGAGAAATGGTGGAAGCACCTGCTCGCCGACTACAGCGACGGGCACGGTGAGCAGACCGGCCCGCGCGGGGTGCTCTACGAGGACGAGCGCGGCCCGGCCGGCTATGCGATCTGGCGGGGCGAGAGCAAGTGGAACGAGTGGGGTCCGGACGGCGTGGTCGTGGTGCGCGAGCTGGTCACCGACGGCCCGGAGGCGTACGAGGCGATCTGGCGTTTCCTGCTCGGCATCGACCTGACCCGGACGGTGAAATTCTGGATGGCGGCGGTCGACGAGCCGGTGCAATACCTGGTCGACGACCCCGGGCGGCTCGGCCGGCGCAACGTCGACGGCCTCTGGATCCGCATCCTCGACCTGCCGGCCGCCCTCGAGGCCCGGCAATACGCGACGTCGCTCGACGCGGTGGTCGAGGTCACCGACCCGCTGCTCCCGGCCAACCAGGGCCGGTGGCGGCTTTCGGGTGGGCCCGACAAGGTGACGTGTACGCGCACTGACGACGCCCCCGACTTCGCGTGCTCGATCACCGAGCTGGGGGCGGCCTACCTGGGCGGCACGTCGCTCGCCGCGTTGGCCGCGGCCGGACGGGTACGCCGGCTGACCGGCAATCTGCCGTCGGTCGCGTTCGGGTGGCACCGGCAGCCGAATGCCATCGAGGTGTTCTGAGTGTTCCCGCCGGCGGTAGCGTCACTGGCATGGCTGAGCCCGAGCGTCGCCGCCGGCGTGTGCGTCCCCCCTCGTCGGCCGCTCGCGCGGCCGCCGCGGCGTCCGTCGCCGACGAGACCGCCGAACCGTCCCCGGCTCGCCCGGGTCCCCCGCCCGAGCGGCCCGCGGCCGGCACGCCCGAGCGGCCCGCGGCCGGCACGCCTGAGCGGCCCGCGGCCGGCACGCCGGAACAGCTCGCGGGCGGCCGGCCGGCGCAGGTCTGGACCGACCGGCCGGGCCACGATGCGGGCGGCAGGACCGGGCGCGAGACGGGCAGCAGGACCGGGCAGGAGACGGGCGGCAGCCCGGCACCGCTCCCGGGAGACAAGTCGGGGCACAGTGCGGGCAGCGGGACGACACAATTCCCGGCCAACATGCCGGCGCCCGGTGCGGGCAACCGGCAGGGGCAGTTCCCGGCCGACGCACCGGTGCCTGATGCGGGCAGCAGGCAAGGGCAACTTCCGGCCGACGCACCAGCACGCGACGCGGGCCGCCGGCCGGCACAATTCCCGGCCTACAAGCCGGGGCCCGATGGGGGCGCCCGGCCGGCGCCTTTCCCGGCTGGTCGGCCAGGGCACGAGGCCGGTCGGCCCGCGGACGGTAAGACCGGGCGGCCAGAGGGGCTCGCGGGCGCTGGGCCGGAGCGGCAGCCGGGCGAGAACCCGGTGAGCGCGACCGGAGCCACCGCGGCGACCGGAGCCACCGCGGCGACCGGAGCCACCGCGGCGACCGGAGCCACCGCGGCGACCGGAGCCACCGCGGCGACCGGAGTCACCGCGGCGACCGGAGTCACCGCGGCGATCGGAGCGAGCGGGGCGATCGCGGCGACCGGGGCGGTTGGTGACCCGGAGGAGGACGAGGGGGCGGAGCGCCGGGTGCCGCGGGGCGGTGGCATTCCGCGCCGGCCTGGGCCGGGTGATGAGCGGGAGAGTGAGCGCGGGCTACGCGGCCTGGTCGGCTCGGGGTCGTCGCAGGTCAGCGTCGGTGCGGCGCTGCGGGCTCGGGATGCGGCCCGGCCGTCTGAGGCGCAGCTTGCCGACGCCGACGAGAACCTGGTGATTGTGCGCCGCAACTGGACGCCCCGCGAGGAACTTCCCCGCCGCTGAGGAGAACGTGGGTCAGCTGGCCGGGAGGTCGGGGAGCTGGCGGGTGCGCTCGTAGTCGGACACCTGGCCGATGCGGCGGGCGTGGCGCGGGTTGCCGGAGAACGGGGTGGCCAGGAACGTCTCGACGAACGAGGTCGCCTCGTCGAGGGTGTGCTCGCGGGCGCCGAGGCTGATCACGTTGGCGTCGTTGTGCTGGCGGGCCAGCTGGGCGATCTCCACCCGCCAGGCCAGGGCCGCGCGGACGCCGTCGATCTTGTTGGCGGCGATCTGCTCGCCGTTGCCCGAGCCGCCGATGACGATGCCCAGGGAGCCCGGGTCGGCGACCACGCGGGCGCCGGTGTGCAGGCAGAACGACGGGTAGTCGTCCTCCGGGTCGTACACGTGCGGGCCCACGTCCACGACGTCGTGCCCCTGCTTCGTCAGATGGTTGACGAGGTGCATTTTGAGCTCGTAGCCGGCGTGGTCGGAGCCAAGGTAGACGCGCATGGTCGAAGTCTCCCAGAAGAAGCCGCGAACGTTGGTCAGAAGGTCAGCGCGGCACGCAACGAGGCGGCGACCTGGTCGGCCGCGACCCGGGCGTCGTCGATCGTGCCGATCTTGCGGGCGAAGCCGTGGTTGACGCCCATGTAGCGGGTGTGCACCGCCGGGACGCCGGCCGCGAGCAGGGCGTCCGCGTAGTCGGCGCCTTCGTCTCGCAGCACGTCGTATTCGGCGGTCTGGATCAGCGCCGGGGGCAGGCCCTCGAGGGAAGCGGCCAGCGGGGCCGCATCCGGGGTCATCCGGTCGGCCGCCGACGGGATGAACGTCTCCCAGGCCAGCTTCATCGACTCGCGGTCGAGGCCGTACGAGCCGAGTTCGGCGTACGACTCGGAGGCCAGGAGCGGGTCGATGACCGGGTAGATCAGGACCTGGAAGTCGAGCGGGGTGCCGGCGTCCCGCTGGCGGCGGCACGCGACCGCGGCCAGGTGCCCGCCCGCGCTGTCCCCGCCGATCGCGAGGCGGGACGGGTCGACGCCCAACGAGGCGCCGGCGCCGCGGGCGTACGCGAGGACCGTGTCGACGTCGAGCAGGGCGGCCGGGAACGGGTGCTCGGGGGCCAGCCGGTAGTCGACCGACAGCACCGCGCAGCCCGACCGGTCGGCGACCCGGCGGCAGAACCGGTCGACGGTCTCGATGCTTCCGTAGCACCAGCCGCCGCCATGCAGGTAGACGAAGAGCGGGGCGTCCGTCCTGGTCGCGTACAGGCGGCAGGGCACGCCGCCGGCGTCCACCTCGACGACCACCGGAACCGGCAGCGCCGGGCCGGTCTCGTCCTCGTTCGCGTCCTCCATCGCCTGGCGGATGAAGGCGAGCAGGGCCAGCGGGTCGCCCGTCAGCAGCGAGGCGTCGGGGCGCCGGCGGAACGCCGCCGACGCCGTGACCTGCGGATTCAGCATTTCAGTCGAGCTGGGCCAGCACGAGGCCACCGCGGGCCTTCGGGGTGAACCACGTGCTCTTGCGGGGCAGCTTCTGGCGCTCCAGATTGACCGCGACGAAGTCGTCGACGGTGACCGGGGCGATCAGCACCGCCAGCTCGGAACGGCCCGCGTCGACCTCGCCGCGCAGCCAGTCGGCCGAATAGTCGCCGCCGATGTAGGAAATGCGCTTGTCGCCCGGGTCGAGGCCGATCGCGTCGCGCAGCAGCACCCGCTCGACCAGGGCATGATCAAGGTTGTCGACCTCGGATCCGTTGAAATCGCGAGGGAGTCCCAGTGCGAATGTCCGGCCCCCGGCGGCGTACATCTCGATCGTGCCCTTGGAAGGAATTCGCGCGGCGCGCGGCAGCTCGGTGACCGTCGCCCCGGCCGCGCGGAGGCGGGCCAGCAGTTCGTCGAGCGGCAACGGGAGCTCCGCGACGAGGCGGTTGTAGGGCTGGATGAAGACCGAGGCCGGCGTGGTGATCACGGCCAGGAAGCGGGGAAGCCCGCCGGTCTGCGCGGCGAGGCTGCGGTGGTTGCCGTCGGCGACCACCAGTTCGCCGCCGCCGGCCAGCGCGGTGAGTTCGTCCTGCAGGGTGCCCGGACCGACCGGCCAGATGGCGTGGGTGCGCCCGGCCTGATCGACATCGGTCGCGGCGGGCTCGCCCGCCGTCTCGGCCGCCGCGGCGAGGGCCGCGTGCAGATCGTCACCCTTGGCGGTCTGCAGCAGGAGTACGGGCGAGAGAAGCGTGCTCAACGCCCCGGCCAGAGCCACCCGCTCGCGGACCTTCTCGATGAAGACGTCCTCGTTGCGGATCACCAGGCCGGGTTCGTCGGCCCGGGTGGAGATCTGATCGGTGTCGACCATGCTCCACAGGCCGTAGGCCGGCGGTTCGCCCTGCCCGGTGATCCGGTAGAGGACGACCACCTGCTCGGACTCGCGGTAGCTGCCCTCGGCCCGCTCCAGGGCGAGCCGGGCGACCGCGTCGGGCAGCGAGTCGGCGAACGACTTGCCGACCGAATCGGGTGCCCGGTGCGGCATCTCGATCGCGAGGGCGCTGTGCGGGTTGTCGGCGATGATCTGGGTGATCTCGGAGTCGTCGGCGAACTCGTCGTAGTTTTGAGCGCCGGTGCCGCCGGTGGTGATCCAGGCGCGGCTGATCGGGTGCACGACCGTCATGGGCCGCAATCTACCGGGCGCCCACCCGGTGCCTGCGCACCGGCATGTTCCCCCGTGACCGGGCCAACTGGCCCTTGCGCCAGGCCCCGACCGAGCGGGCCAGCGGCGCCGCGGAGATGGAGACCGGCGGGGCCACCAGGGCCGCCAGATCGGGCTCGAGGTGGGTCCAGACGTCCCGGTGCACGGCGATCGTCGACGTGGCGACCGCCTCCGTGTCAGCCATCTCATCCTCCGTTGGATGGGGTTTGTCACCCCATCCAACGACGCGGGGGCCGGGAGGACAGCGGATTCACTCGAAGATGGGGCCGATGTCCCGGGTGCGCTTGAGCTCGAAGAAGCCGGGAGTGCCGGCGACCAGTAGAACGCCGTCCCAGAGCCGGCCGGCCGCGTCGCCCTTGGGGGCGGGCGTGACCACGGGCCCGAAGAACGCGACCGTGCCGCCGTCGGGGCCGGGCGCGTGGATGACCGGGGTGCCGACGTCGGTGCCGACCGGCTTCATGCCCGCGTCGTGGCTGGCGCGCAGGGCGTCGTCCCAGGCGTCGCTGGTGGCCGCGTCGGCGAGCGCCGGGTCGAGCCCGGCTTCGGCCAGCGCCTCGGTGTAGAGCTTCTCGCCCAGCTCGTACTTCTTCAGGTGGATTCTGGTCCCGAGGGCCGTATAAAGGTCGCGGAGAACCTGCGGGCCGGCCGCCTCGGCGGCGGCCATGCACACCCGCACGGGTCCCCACGCCTTGTCCATAGCGGCGCGGTATGACTCGGACAGATGGTCCCGGCCCTCGTTGAGGACGGACAGGCTCATCACGTTGAAACGGACGTCGAGGGGCCGGACCTTCTCGACCTCGAGCAGCCAGCGCGAGGTAATCCACGCCCAGGGGCAGGTCGGGTCGAACCACATGTCGACCATGGCGCGTTCAGTCATGGTTCGATACTCCCCCTCGCAACTATTCGGCGCCCTACAGGTCTCGCCTGAGGTAGGGGTGAGGTGCACCACCCGGACGGCGCATAGGCTGGCTCGGGAAACGGATTTGCGCTCTTAAGGAGAGTGGTCGTGGCCGGAGTTCGTAACTTGACCCAGGTGGAGGCGGCCGAGCGGGCCCGCCTGCTCGAGGTCTCGGGGTACGACATCACCCTGGATCTGACCGACGGGCATGGGAACCCGGCCGACGGCACCTTCCGCTCGACGACCGTCATCACGTTCCGCTGCGGTGAGCCGGGCGCCGAGACGTTCATCGAGACGGCGGCCGTGTCGGTGCGCTCGGCCACGCTCAACGACCAGCCGGTCGACCTGGGCGGGTTCTCGGCCGAGAAGGGCCTGACCCTGACCGGGCTGGCCGCGGAGAACACGCTGGTCGTGGACGCCGACTTCGCGTTCTCGGCGAGCGGGCAGGGCCTGCAGCGCAGCCTCGACCCGGTCGACAAGGAGATCTATCTCTACAGCCAGTTCGAGACGGCCGACGCGCAGCGGGTCTACGCCTGCTTCGACCAGCCCGACCTGAAGAGCGTCTACACGTGGCACGCCACGGTGCCGGCGCACTGGAAGGTCATCTCGAACATGCCGGTCGCCTCCGAGGCCGCGGCCGGGGTCGGCGCCAAGACGGTGCACTTCGAGACCTCGGTGCGGATGAGCTCGTACATCACCGCGCTCTGCGCCGGGCCGTACCACGAGGTGCGCGACGAGCACGACGGCATCTCGCTCGGCGTCTTCTGCCGGGCCTCGATGGCGCGCTACCTCGACGCCGACAACCTGTTCGAGGTCACCAAGCAGGGCTTCGACTTCTTCCACGAGCAGTTCGGGGTGCGCTACCCGCTGCCCAAATACGATCAGCTGTGGGTGCCCGACTTCAACGCCGGCGCGATGGAGAACTTCGGCTGCGTGACCCACGCCGAGGCGCACTACATCTTCCGCTCGCAGGTCACCGACTTCGAATACGAGCAGCGCGCCAACACGATCCTGCACGAGCTGGCCCACATGTGGTTCGGCGACCTGGTGACCATGCGCTGGTGGAACGACCTGTGGCTCAACGAGTCGTTCGCCGAGTGGGCGTCGCACTGGTGCAACTCCGAGGCGACCCGCTACACCGACGCCTGGACGACGTTCCTGTCGGTGCGCAAGAGCTGGGGCTACCGGCAGGACCAGCTCTCGTCGACCCACCCGGTCTACTGCGAGATGCCCGACCTCGAGGCGGTCGAGGTCAACTTCGACGGCATCACGTACGCCAAGGGCGCCAGCGTGATCAAGCAGCTCGTGGCGTACGTCGGGCTCGACTCGTTCCTGACCGGCCTGCGGGCGTACTTCCAGCGGCACGCCTGGCAGAACGCGACCTTCGACGACCTGCTGACCGAGCTGGAGACGGCGTCCGGCCGCGAGCTACGCAAGTTCGCCGCCCAGTGGCTCGAGACGGCCCAGGTCAACACGCTGCGCCCGGTCATCGAGGTGGGTGCCGACGGCACCTACGCGAGCGTGGTCGTGCGCCAGGAGGCGCCGGCCGGCTTCCCGACGCTGCGCACCCACCGCATCGGGGTCGGCCTCTACGACCTCGAGGGCGACCGGCTCGTGCGGCGCGACCTGCTCGAGATCGACGTGACCGGCGAGCGCACGACGATCCCGGCCCTGGTCGGGGTGCGGGCGGCCGACGTGCTGCTGCTCAACGACGACGACCTGACGTACGCCAAGCTGCGGCTCGACGAGGGCTCGATGGCCACCGTCGTGCGGCACATCGCGGGCCTCGACTCCTCGCTGGCCCGCGCCCTGTGCTGGAACGCGGCGTGGGACATGCTGCGCGACGCCGAGCTGGCCGCCCGCGACTACGTCACGCTGGTCTGCTCGGGCCTGCCCGCCGAGGCCGACATCAACCTCACCACGTGGACGTTCCGGCAGGCGGCGACCGCGCTGGGCCAGTACGCCGACCCGGCCTGGGCGCCGACCGGCTGGGCTCAGCTGGCCGCGACCGCCAAGACCTCACTGGAGGCCGCCGAGCCGGGCAGCGGCTGGCAGCTGAGCTGGGCCCGCTCGTTCATCATCGCCGCCCGGACGGCCGACGAGCTGGCCGTGCTGCGCGGCTGGCTCACCGGCACGAACGTGCCCGAGGGCCTGGTCGTCGACACCGAGCTGCGCTGGTCCTTGCTGCAGGCGCTGGCCTCGATGGGGGTGGCGACCGAGCAGGAGATCGACGACGAGCTGTCGGGCGACCGGACGGCCAGCGGCGAGCGGGAGGCCGCACTGGCCCACGCGCTGGTGCCGACCGCGGACAACAAGGCCCGCGTCTGGGCGCAGCTGACCGGCGACGCCGACCTGCCGAACTGGCTCAACCGGTCGCTGCTCAGCGGCTTCCAGTCGAGCAAGCACGTGGAGCTGACGGCGCCCTACGCGACCAGGTTCTTCGACGTGGTGGGCGACGTGTGGGCCCGCTCGGACAGTGAGCCGGCGCAGGAGTTCGCGATGATGGCCTACCCGGCCTACCAGATCAGCGAGGAGACGATCGCGCTGACCGACCAGTGGCTGGCCCGCGACGGTCAGCCGGCGTCGCTGCGGCGTCTGGTGGCCGAGGGGCGCGACGGCGTGGTGCGGGCCCTGAAGGCCCGGGCCAAGGACACCGCGGCGGGCTGAGAGGCCGGCTAACGCCAGGCGGCGGGTGTTATCCGTACGGGATAGGGGGCGTCGAGCCGGATCTGCTCGGCGCCCTCGACGCATCCGCGGAGCCGGAAGCGGCCCGCCTCGAGCTCGTAGACGTGCAGCACCGGGCCCGGCTCGACGCGCCAGTAGTCGCGGATGCCGGCCTCGGCGTAGAGCGTCGGCTTGAGCACCTCGTCGTAGCGCCGGGTGGCCGCGGTCTCGATCTCGACGACCAGAGCCACGTCGGCCGGGTCGCTCCACGTCGCCCCGGACGAGCGGGGCCGCAGCACGGTCACGTCGGGCACCAGATTGCTGGCGCCGCCGGCCCCCTGGTTGATGCCGATGCCGAGCCGGTCGCAGACCCACCAGCCGGGCGGGGCAGCCGATCGCAGCGTGGTCACGACGGCGCCGACCAGCTCGTCGTGCCAGCGCGGGGCGGGCGGGGCGACGTGCAGGCTGCCGTCGACGATCTCGTAGCGGTGGCCGTCCTGCGGGAAGAGGTGCAGGTCGGGCTCCGTCCAGTCGCCCTCGGGGGCGGTCCAGCGGACGGGTGGGGTCACCCCCAGGGAGACTGCCGGGCTCACCATGACCATGTGACCACCTCCGGTGCCAGCGTACTCACCGTGCGTGGCCGGAGCGTACCGAAAAGAAGGGCCCGCGCCGAAGCGCGGGCCCTTCGAAAAACTCGGTCAGTGCCGGCCGGCGTGGCTGGCCAGCTGGTCGATGCCGGAGACCACGCCACCGGCGAGGTCGCCGCCGGCGAAGGACGCGGCCATCGAGAGGCCGGCCAGCTTGGCGTCGCGGTCGGAGATCCGCTTGCGGACCTCGTTGCCGGTCACGATCTCCAGGCGGCGCTGGTTGGGCGACACCGCGATGAGGACCGCCCGTTCGGAGCCCTCGATCTGCTTGTGCAGCCTCTCCGCGTGCTCGCGGGTCGGCACCTCGAGCTCGCCGACGTAGACGCTGAAGGTCAGCCCGGTCTGCTGGTCGGCGATGCGCAGCGCCTCGTCGAGCCGCAGCAACTGCCGGGTGGTGAAGGGGCCGTCGGCCACCGAGACCTCGGCGGCGGGCGGCGCGGTCTGCTCGGGCGCGGCCGCGTGGGCGTCGCCGCCCGGCTGGGCCGGGGCGGCGGTGGTCAGCGGGCGCTGCTCCACGTCACCAACTGTCACTTGCGCCTCCTACCGGGCCGGGCCGAACCCGGGCGCCGGAGCTGTCCTCGAAGACCGGCGCGTCGAGCGCCGGAGCCGCCGCGTGGCCACCGGCCAGGGCCGGCTGGCTGGTGACTCGCTCGGGCGATGCCAGGAACCACATCGGCTGGAAATCGTACGGCCGGCCGGGGCGGTAGCGACGCGTGCGCCGAGACCGGTTGCTGCCGGTCAGCACGACCGACGCCACCAGCACGATCACTCCGAGCGGAATGAGTACGTACACACCAATGGTGCTTGCAATCGACAACCTCAACGCCCCCAGGCGCCCATGTTCCAGTTTGATCCGAACATCAATCACGGTAGCGGAGAGCCGGTCAAGGCGGACGGTCGGGTCGGGAAGACGGCGTCCGGACTTCTCGCGGAAGGGCCGGACGCGCTTCTCACGCCGTCGGGATCTACGCGGAACTGGTCCCGGGATGCGAAAATCACCCTCACGCGCCGTTCGTGCCCTCGTGCACGCGAACGGCAGGAGGGGGGATTCCATGCGCACATCCGTCCCCGCCGCCCTGGCGGCGCTGGCAATGGCCTTATCCGTCCCATTTGCCCAGGCCCCGGCCGCGCACGCCGCGGCGTCGATCTTCCTCGAGACCAACCCGAGCACCACCCCGGCGGGCGACGAGGTGGCGCTGCGGGCCTCCTGTGACGACAACCTGAAGTCGGCGACGGTCACCTCGGGCCTGTTCGGCACGGTCACGGTCAAGCCACAGTTCGGCTTCCTGACCGCCACGGTCACCGTCCCGGCCGGCACCCGGCCGGGTGATTACCACCTCGACCTGCGCTGCCCGGACGGCGGCAAGACCGCTTCGACGACGCTGCACGTGGTCGCCCGGGTGGAGCCGGTCCGCGGCCCGGCCACCGGCGGGGGCGGCATGGCGCCCGGGCGGCAGGCTCCGGCGCTGATCGGCGGCGGTCTCGCCGTGGTGGCGGCGGGCCTGGTGCTGGGCGTCCTCGCATTGCGCCGACGGCGCTTCGGCTAGGGGCCGAGCGTGTCCCGCGAAGCTGAAGCGGCGCCGCCGCGCCCGTCCGGTGAGGGGAAAGCGCCGCCGCGCTCGGTCACCGGCCCCCGCATGCCCGAATCGGTCATCCGCAAGCGGCCGGCCCAGATCGTCGCGCCGCCCCCGGGTGTGATCACCGGGCCTCTGCCGGCCCCGCCGCCGGCCCCCGGACGCCATCCCTTTCGGGGCACGCCCCCGCCGAAACCGAAGCAGCCGCCGCGGCCGATCCGCGGCAAGCGTCCCGGGATGATCGGGCTGATCGCGCTCGCCCTGCTCTTCCTCGGGCTGTTCGTGGTCGCGATGGGCATCGGGGCGGCCACCAACCTGCACTTTCCCGACCTGTTCAACGGCCGGGCCGCCACCGATCCCCCGCCGCGCTCGTTCCCGGTGCTCGACCCGAGCCGGCCCCGGCAGCTCACGATCCCGTCGATCCGGGTCGACGCGCCGATCCTCGACGTGGGCCTGGCATCGGACGGCTCGGTCGACGTGCCGCCCCTGCAGCGGCACGACGAGGCGGGCTGGTTCGACGGCGGCCCGACCCCGGGCCAGTTCGGTCCGGCCCTGATCGTCGGGCACGCCGACACCAAGACCGGGCCGTCGGTCTTCTACCACCTGTCCCAGCTCAAGGCCGGGCAGAAGATCGAGGTGACGCGGTCGGACCGCTCGATCGCCATCTTCGAGGTCAACTCGGTCGAGCACTACAACAAGGGCCGGCTGCCGATCCAGCGGGTCTACGGCGACTTCAGCCGGCCGTCACTGCGCCTGATGACGTGCGGCGGTGCGTGGCTGGGCGGCCGGCAGGGCTACTCCGACAACGTCGTCGTCTTCGCCTCGCTGGTGGGCTCCCGCAAGGCGTAGGAACCCCAGAAACAGATCAGGCCGCCTCGGCTTCAACCGCGGCGGCCGGAAGGTCCAGCCAATCTGCCCAACGAGGGTCGGGGGTGCGGTGTCCCAGCACCCGCCACGCCACCCCCCGGGGCGCCGCCGGTATGTGGTGGAGCCGCCATCCGAGCTCGGCCGGGGTCTTGTCGCCCTTGCTGTGATTGCACTTGGCGCACGCGGCCACCACGTTTTCCCAGGCGTGCAGGCCGCCACGGCTGCGCGGGAAGACGTGGTCGATGGTCTCGGCCGAGCCACGGCAGTATGCGCAGCGGCCACCGTCGCGAGCGAAGATCGCCCGACGGGACAGGCCCACGTGGGTGCGGTAGGGGACCTTGACGTAGCGGGTGAGCCGCACCACCGAGGGCACCGGAAGGTTGGTGTGCGCGCTGTGGAGAATTCCGTCTCCGTCGGAGACGCACTCGGCCTTGGCGGTGAGCACGAGGATGGTCGCTCGACGCACCGATACGACGCACAGCGGCTCGTAGGTGGCGTTAAGAACCAACGCGGATGAGCCCACTGTGGGTCGTATGTCAGGCATCGTGATCACCCTCCGGGTGTAGGTGCTGAATCGCTCCCGCTGCGTCGTGTCTTCATGCAAGGTCGGTGACGAGGCTCTCCCGATGGAGAACCTCGTGCGCCAATAGTCCCTGATGGATGACCAAATTGCGAGCGCTATCCGTAGCCGGGTGGTAAACGTCTGAGGTCTACGCGCTGTGTGGTCCCTGAAAGCGGCTTCAGACCGGCCCGGTACGGTGGCTTCCCGTGTTCCTGTTAGCTCCGACCCCTGATCCCACCACCTCGCCCGGCATCGTCTTCAACAGCCCCGACGTCACCCAGGCCTGCCAAACCGACCGGCTCTGCACCCAGGTCTACGACTGGACGCACATCCACTGGCTGGCCAACAGCAGCTACGTGATCATCGTGAAGCCCCTGCGGGTCATCGGGATCATCCTGATCGCGATGCTGATCCGCTGGCTGCTGCACCGGGCCATCCGGCGGCTCACCGCGAGCACCACCCGGGCGTCGATGCCCGCCCTGCTCAGGCCGCTCCGGGAGAAGGCGGCCGCGGTCGCGGAGGACGGCCAGTTCATTCCCGAGCGCCGCCGCCAGCGGGCCGAGGCGATCGGCTCGGTGCTGCGCAGCTTCGTCACCGCGACCGTGTTCACGCTGGCCGCCCTGCTGGTGATGGGCGAGTTCGGCTTCGATCTGGGCCCGCTGCTGGCCAGCGCCGGCATCGTCGGCGTGGCCCTCGGTTTCGGCGCCCAGAGCCTGGTCAAGGACCTGATAGCGGGCCTGTTCATGCTGCTCGAGGACCAGTACGGCGTGGGCGACACGGTCGACCTGGGCGAGGCGACCGGGGTCGTCGAGACCGTCGGCCTGCGGATCACCACGGTCCGGGACGCCCGCGGCGTGCTGTGGTACATCCGCAACGGCGAGATCGTCCGGGTCGGCAACAAGAGCCAGGGCTGGGCGATGGTCGTCGTCGACGTGCCGATCGGGTTCGTCAACTCCGAAACCGCCAGCGCGGTTCTGCGCCGGGCCGCCGAGCGGGTGGCGACCGAGCCCGAGCACCAGAGCGAGTTCCTGGAGCCACCGACGGTGATCGGCGTCGAGCAGCTGACGGTCGACGGGGCGGTCATCCGCACGATCGCCAAGACGACCGCCGATGCCCGGGTCACGGTGCAGCGCGCGTTGCAGCAGGCCCTGACCGAGTCGCTGGAGAGCACCGGACTCTCCGAACGGATCGCCGCCTCTCGATTGGTTCCGCGGTCTGCGATTCCACCGGAATACACCCCGACCGAACCCGGACAGTCACCCGAAGGGGGTGCCTGACCTGCGGATTAGTCATCCGGGGGATGGCCGGCCTCGGCCGAACGGCCGATAATCCGACCGGACGCCCTAGCATCGACTCGGACGATCGGGCAGAATCCGCTTGAGCATCTGCACTTGCGGCATCACGTTCCCGTCAAGATCCATCGCGGGGCGTGCCCGGTGAAACGCCGCGACCCGGCGAGCCACCGAGATCGATGGAGGACCTGGTGTCCGATGACCCCTCTGCCCCGGCAGCAAAAGACGCTGCTGCGGTGACGGAGCGGAAGCGTCCGGTAACCTTTCGCGAGGTCTTCGCCGTCCGTGAATATCGGGCGATCTATTTCTCACTGTTGGTGAACTGGGTCGGCGACTACCTCGCCCGGGCCGCGATCGCCGTCCTGGTCTATCAGCAGAGTCACTCGGTCCTCCTCTCCGCCGCCTCGTTCGCGATCAACTTCCTCCCCTGGGTCGTCGGCGGCGCCTTGCTCTCGGCGCTGGCCGACCGCTATCCGTACCGCACGGTGCTGATCACCTGCGACCTGTCCCGCATGGTGCTGATCGGGCTGCTGCTCATCCCGCACCTGCCGATCTGGGTCATGCTCGTCCTGCTCTTCGTGGCCAGCCTCGGCGCGCCACCCACCCAGGCCGCCCGGTCGGCCCTGCTCCCGCTGCTCATGAAGCGCGAGCAGATGCCGATGGCGATCGCCACCAACGCGACCACCACCCAGTCCGCGCAGGTCGTCGGCTACCTGGCCGGCGCGGCGCTGGCGACCGCGATCAACCCGCAGTTCGCCCTGCTGATCGACGTGGTCACGTTCGCGCTCTCGGCGTCACTGATCGCCTCCGGCGTACGCTCGAGGCCGGCCGCCCGGGAGCGCAACAAACGCGCCCACCTGTTGCAAGAGTCGGCCGAGGGCTTCCGGCTGGTCTTCGGCCGGGAAACCCTGCGCTCGATCGCGATTTTGATCTTCGTGCTGACGATGTTCGCGATCGTGCCGGAAGGCCTGGCCGCGGCCTGGGCCGCGCAGGGCGATCCCGACTCGGCCACCCGAGGCCTCAACCAAGGTCTGATCATGGCGGCCGGTCCGATCGGCTTCGTGATCGGCGGCCTGTTCTCCGGCCGGCTGGTCGGCCCGGAGTGGCGCGAACGGCTGATCCGCCCGCTGGCCGTGCTCTCGACCCTGATCCTGGTGCCCGCGCTGATCGGGCCGCCGCCCCCGCTGGCGGCGGTGCTGGTCGCCCTCTCCGGCATCGCCCAGGGCGGCCTCTCCCCCACCCTGAACAGCAAGTTCGTGCTGATCCTGCCGCACGGCTTCCGCGCCCGGGCGTTCGGTGTGATGCAGACCGGCCTGCAGCTGAGCCAGTTCGTGGGCGTGATGGCCACCGGCTGGCTGGCCAACGAGTTCAAGCTGCCGCTCGTGGTCGGCGTGTGGAGCATCGGCGGAACCGCCCTGATGGCGCTGCTGATCGGCCGCTGGCCGAGCCGGCAGGCATTCCAGCTGGCGACCGACGACGCGGCGGCCAGCATCCTGCCCCACGTGCCGCGACATGCCGCCCCGCCGACGGTCGAAGCCGCTCCGGAGCACCACGGGCCGCCCCGCCACTCCGCCGAGACGTCGGTCTCAGCCGTGTCGACGAGCGTCACACCGGAGCGCACCTGACGGCCTGGCAGGATGGAACGGTGACCACATCCGTGCCGGAAGAGGCCAGCTTCTTCGACGCCGTCGGCGGAGAACCCACCTTCCGCCGCCTCGTCGACCGCTTCTACGCGGGCGTGGCCGACGATCCGCTGCTCCGCCCGATGTATCCCGAAGAGGAGCTCGGCCCAGCCGCCGACCGCCTGACCCTGTTCCTCATGCAGTACTGGGGCGGGCCCAACACTTATTCGTCGACCCGCGGCCACCCGCGGCTGCGGATGCGGCACGCGCCGTTCGTGGTCGACGAGGCGGCCCGCGACGCCTGGCTCAAGCACATGCGCGACGCGGTCGACTCGCTCGGCCTGCCCGAGCCGCACCACAGCGCCCTCTGGGACTACCTGGAGCGAGCGGCGTACTTCATGGTCAACAGCTGAGGAGTTTCTTCTGACGCGCGTCACTCGTTTGCTGGGTGACAAATCATTCCGCCCGACATGTCGGGTATCGCGCCAGGAGCCGCCCCATGCGTCGCCGCCTGTTCGCCGCCGCCACCGCAGCCGCCGCCGTCGCCGTAGCGACCACGGGCGCGCTGCCGGCAGCGGCCGACCTCGCCCAATCCTCGGTGGTCTCGGCCGACCCGGTCGACTTCACCCCGAACGTGCTCGACGGCACGGTCTGGAGCTTGGCCCTGGTCGGCGACGAGGTAGTCGTCGGAGGCGCCTTCACCAAGGTCTCCGACAGTTCCCGCAGGCAGACCTACGCCCGCAAGAACGTCTTCGCGTTCAACCTCTACACGGGCGCGGTCAGCTCGTTCGCCCCGCAGGTCGACGGCGCCGTCTACTCGCTCGCCGCCGGCTCCGACGACACGGTCTACCTGGGCGGCGCGTTCAAGACGGTCGACGGCGCCTCGTCGCGCGGCATCGCCCGGGTCGGCCTCGACGGCGACCGGTCCGGCGCTTTCAGCGCCAAAATCAACTGGGGCGACGTCCGGGCGCTCGCGGTGCGCGGCTCCCAGCTGTACGCGGGTGGAACGTTCTCGGCGATCAACGGCGTCACCCGGCTCGGCCTGGCCCGCCTCAGCGCGACCACCGGCGCCGTGGACAGCGGCTTCGACGCCAAGCTCACCGCACCCGGCCTGAGCCGCACCCGGGTCGAGCACTTCGACATCTCACCGGACGGCCGGAAGCTGGTCGCGGTCGGCGCCCTGCTGAAGGCGAGCGGCTACGGCCGCACCCAGATCGCCATGTTCGACATCTCGGGCCCGACGGCGGCCCTGACCAGCTGGTACACCGACGCGTACAAGCCGGCGTGCATGAAGGGCTTCGACACCTACCTGCGGCAGGTGAAGTTCTCCCCCGACGGCTCCTACTTCGTGGTCGCGGCGACCGGCCGGGCCTCGGCGCCGGACCGGCTGTGCGACTCGGCGGCCCGTTTCGAGGTGGCCGGCGGCGGCCGCCACAACCCGGTCTGGGTGCAGCGCACCGGCGGCGACTCGCTGTACGCGGTAGCGGTCACGGGCGCGGCGGTCTATCTGGGCGGACACCAGCGCTACTTCGACAACCCGTACGGCACGGACGCCAAGGGCCCCGGCGCGGGCGCGGTCGCCCGGCCCGGCATCGGCGCGGTCAGCCCGTCGACCGGCCGCGCCCTGTCATGGAACCCGACCCGCACGCGCGGCGTGGGCGTACGCACCTTCCTGGTGACCCCACACGGCCTCCTGGTCGGCTCCGACACCGACCAGCTCGGCCACGAATACCACGGCCGCGTAGGCATGTTCCCTGCTTAATGGCTCCGCTTCGCTCCGCGGGCGCTTTGCCCCTGGGAGGCTGATGAGTCCGTAGACGATTTTCTGCCACCGCAAACCCCGCGGCGTCAGAAAATCGGCTGCCGACTCATCAGCGGGGCAAAGCGCGACCGTTCCGTGGCATGGCCGCGGCCATGAAAGAAGTACCGAGAACCAGCACTGCCCCGGGGCCTGGTCGGCTCCGGGGCAGTTTCGCCTTGGGCCTGGTTTACAACAAAGCACCCTCGTCGTGGAGCCAGTCGACGAATGAGGTGGCGACCGCGGCGCCGCAGTCGAGCATCTCGACGACCAGGGCGTCGTGCGCTCCGGAGGCCAGCGGCACCTGCATCTCGGCGTAGATCGGCAGCTGGCCGCGCTCGGTCGGGTCGCCAACATATGCCTTGCAGAAGCGGCGCGTGTGGTTCCACTCGTTGACGATGCGGTAGGCGCGGTCGGCCCAGTCGGGCGGGACCGTGGCGTGGGGCCGGGCGCGCATCACGAGGATCTCGTCGTCGGGGCCTTCCAGGGTGAACAGCACCGCGTGCCGTTCCCACATGGCGAGGAGGCTGCCGCCGCCGTCGGCCAGGTATCGGATGTCGAGCAGGTCGAGTGCCTTGCCGACGCGGGCCAGGGTGACTTCGGAGACCTGCTCCTTACCTTCCGCCTCGGCCAGCTCGGTCGACTTGGCCAGCTCGGTCGTCTTCGGCTCGGCCGTCGGAACGCCGACCCGGCCCGGATCACGTTGGGATGGGACCCCGACGCGGACGGTGCTGCGCACCGAGGAATTTTCGTCGGTATCCGATCCGTTGCCCCCGGCCGAACCCGGACGCCATGACCACCACGGCATCGTTGTGCACCTCGCTCCCCAGCGGACCTGGTCGCCGGACGTAGCGACTGGATCCGAGGGCCGACGGTACCCGTACAGGTCGCGGAGGTCATCCCCCCAACGGGAGGGCGAAGCCGGTTGTACGATCCTCCATCACCCGATCGGGTGAATACCTATAGGCACAACGGTCAATTTCCCGACTTTCTGTAGCCATGCAACTCCATATGGTGCAGAAAGACCCACCCATCTTCCGGCCGTCCGGACCCGGGTCTCCGGAGTGTCCACACCGGCCGGTCCGAGGAAACCCATCCGGGAGACCGCCTGAACGAGTCGCTGGGACACCTCGACCGGATCACCGGCGGACGGCGTGACGGTCAACGCGACATGATCGAGCAGCGCATCGCGTACAGCTCTCTGGCCGATCGCCCGATCGCCCAGCGCGCCCGCCGCGACCTCGCGAAGCGTGCCGGCCGCCGCGGCGGCCAGGCGCGCGAGTTCGGCGCCCGAAATCGACTCGATCGTCACGGCCGAGGCCGGCGGCAGCGGCCAGCGCCACTGTTCGTCACGGAGTGCGGGCAGCGAGTCACCGCCCTTGGCCAGCACCGACAGCAGCTCGGCGGCCGACACCGTGGCATCGCCCGGCCCCTCGCCGAGGGACGCCACCTCACGGGTGACCAGCGCCTCCCACGGGAGGCGGGCCCACAGGGCGGTGCGCCCGCCGGAGGCCTTGAGGCGCACCGGCGCGGCCGGGTCGAGCCGGGTCAGCCGGGCCAGGAACGCCCCGGCGTCGGCGACCCCGGCCAGGCCGTGCGCGGTCATCCGGCGTAGTAGGGCGCTAGGAAGTCGCGCTCGGCCTGGTTGAGCCGGCGCGGATGGCCCTCGGCCAGGTTGTAGGGGACGCAGGTCGACTTGGCTCGGCTGGCCAGCACGCCGGCGTCCAACAGCTCGTAGGACACGGTGAACGACGCCGCCCGCAGCTCGGAGATCCAGATCTCGACCCGGACCGGCTCGCTGTAGTTCACCGGGCGCAGGTAGTCGATCTCGTGGCGGGCGATGACGATGCCCTCCTCGAACGACCCGAGGCCGTGCTTGCGTGCCCCGACGAAGAACATCGCAACGCGCGCCTCCTCGTAGAGCGTGAGGAAGCGCGCGTTGTTGACGTGCCCGTACGCGTCCATGTCGGACCAGCGCACGGGGACGTCGTGGATGAATCTCTCAGTCACGGGTCAGCTTGCGGTAGGTCACCCGGTGCGGGCGGGCCGCGTCGGCGCCGAGGCGGTCGATCTTGTTCTTCTCGTACGCCTCGTAGTTGCCCTCGAACCAGAACCACTTGTCCGGCTCCTCGTCGGTGCCCTCCCACGCGAGCATGTGGGTGGCGACCCGGTCGAGGAACATCCGGTCGTGGGAGATGACCACGGCGCAGCCCGGGAACTCGAGAAGAGCGTTCTCCAGGCTGGACAGGGTCTCGACGTCGAGGTCGTTGGTCGGCTCGTCGAGCAGGAGCACGTTGCCGCCGATCTTCAGCGTCATCGCGAGGTTGAGCCGGTTGCGCTCGCCGCCGGAGAGCACCTTGACCGGCTTCTGCTGGTCGGGGCCCTTGAAGCCGAACGCCGCCACGTAGGCCCGGGACGGCATCTCGACCTTGCCGACCATCAGGTGGTCGAGACCGTCCGAGACGACCTCCCACACCGTCTTGGTGCCGTCCAGGCTGGACCGGTTCTGGTCCACGTACGACAGCTGGACCGTCTCGCCGACCCGCACCGAGCCGTCGTCCGGCTGCTCCAGCCCGACGATGGTCTTGAACAGCGTGGTCTTGCCGACGCCGTTCGGGCCGATGATGCCGACGATGCCGTTGCGCGGCAGCGAGAACGACAGGTGATTGATCAGCGTGCGGCCGTCGAAGCCCTTGGTCAGATCCTTGGTCTCGATGACCGTGTTGCCCAGGCGCGGGCCCGGCGGGATCTGGATCTCCTCGAAGTCGAGCTTGCGGGTCTTCTCGGCCTCGGTGGCCATCTCCTCGTACCGCTCGAGGCGGGCCTTCGACTTGGTCTGCCGGGCCTTCGCGTTGGACCGGACCCACTCGAGCTCCTCGGTGAGGCGCTTCTGCAGCTTCTGGTCCTTGCGGCCCTGCAGCTGCAGGCGGGCGGCCTTCTTGTCGAGGTAGGTCGAGTAGTTGCCCTCGTACGGGTACGTGTGGCCGCGGTCGAGCTCGAGGATCCAGTTGGCCACGTTGTCGAGGAAGTACCGGTCGTGGGTGATCGCGATGACGGTGCCGGCGTACTTGGCCAGGTGCTGCTCGAGCCACTGCACGCTCTCGGCGTCCAGGTGGTTGGTGGGCTCGTCGAGCAGCAGCAGGTCGGGCGCCTCGAGCAGCAGCTTGCAGAGTGCGACCCGGCGGCGCTCACCACCGGAGAGCTGGGTGACGTCGGCGTCCGGCGGCGGGCAGCGCAGGGCGTCCATCGCCAGTTCGAGCTGGGAGTCGACGTCCCACGCGTCGGCGTGGTCGAGCTCCTCCTGGAGCTTGCCCATCTCTTCCATCAGCTCGTCGGTGTAGTCGGTGGCCATCTGCTCGGCGATCTTGTTGAACCGCTCGAGCTTGGCCTTCGTCTCGGCGACCGCCTCCTCGATGTTGCCGAGGACGGTCTTCGCGTCGTTGAGCGGCGGCTCCTGGGCCAGCATGCCCACGGTGAAGCCGGGCATCAGCCGGGCCTCGCCGTTGCTGACGTTGTCGATGCCCGCCATGATCTTCAAAAGACTCGACTTGCCGGCGCCGTTGGGACCGACCACACCGATCTTGGCGCCTGGCAGGAAGTTCAGCGTCACATTGTCGAGCACGACCTTGTCGCCGTGCGCCTTGCGCGCCTTTTCCAGGACGTAGATAAATTGGGCCACGGTTGCGCCCTACCTCCGTGATCGATTTGCGGTGCCGGAAGAATGCGGAATCAGATGCCTCATGCAGGGGCAATCTTTCCAGGTCCGCTCCAGCTCCTTACGACAACCCCGCCCGGCGGCCCAGGATTCCCCTGATCACCCGACCGAGGTCTCGACCGTGTCCGACTCGACCTTGCCGGTGGCGGCGAAGGAGATCTGCAGGCGTTCCCTCGTCACGACGAACCGGTTCCGATTCTGGTCGACCACCACGTAGCCGGTATCGGTGCTGGTCACGCCGGGCAGGAAGAGGCCGTTGATGTTCTGCGTGAGCGGCAGGTCGCGGCCTTTGACCAGAGTGTGGCTCTGGTAGTAGAGGTTGCCGCCCGCGTCCTGGCAGATCCAGACCGTCGCCTGGCTCTTCGTCTTGATCATCAGCACCTGTCCGAGTTCGCCGACACCCAGCGCGGCGGCCGCCTTCTGCGCCGCGTCCGGGCAGGGCGGCCCGGAGGCCGACGGCTCCGGGGTGGCGGCCTGCTCGGTGGGCGAGGCAGTCTGACCGGCGCCCTGCGCGGACTGCTGGGACTGGTTGTCACGGCGGTGGCGTTCGCCGAGCACGTACCCGGCGGTCATCCCGATGATCGTGAGAAAAACCGTGGCGATGACCACAGGAAAGAAAAGTGGCCGCCTCGGCGGGAAAAGATCAACGGACGACGTCACGCGCTCAGGATGGCATCCGGCTGCTACCAAGGTCCATCGAAGCCATGCGGTTCCGAGCGCACGCGGCGGGTACTACGCACAGTAGGCTCGCTGTGGGAACAGAAACGACCCGGAGGTGCACTCAGCGTGGCCGAACGAAGTTCCTTCGTAGTTGTCGCGAACCGTCTGCCCGTCGATGAGGTGACCACCGGCGACGGGGAGCGTCAGTGGCGCACGAGCCCAGGTGGCCTGGTCACGGCGCTGCATCCGGTGCTGACCGAGCACGGCGGCACCTGGATCGGCTGGGCCGGCGGGACCGGCGACGCTCCCGAGCCGTTCGAGCTCGAGGGCATCCGCATCCACCCCGTCCCGCTCAGCTCCGAGGAGCTCGAGCGCTATTACGAGGGCCAGTCCAACGCCACGATCTGGCCGCTCTATCACGACGCGGTCGAGACCCCGGTCTACAAGCGTCGCTGGCGCGACTCCTACCGCCAGGTCAACCAGCGGTTTGCGCGGGCCGCGGCCGAGGTCGCCGCCGAGGGCGCGACCGTCTGGGTGCAGGACTACCAGCTCCAGCTGGTGCCGGCGATGCTCCGCGAGCTCCGCCCCGACCTGCGCATCGGCTTCTTCCTGCACATCCCGTTCCCGCCGATCGAGCTGTTCATGCAGATGCCGTTCCGGGCCGAGGTGCTGCGCGGCCTGCTCGGCGCCGACCTGGTCGGTTTCCAGCAGCGGCTGGCCGCGCAGAATTTCGTACGGCTGGCGCGCCACCTGCTCGGCCTGCGCTACGAGGGGCAGTCGATCCAGGTCGACGGGCGCAAGGTCAAGGCGGGCGCGTTCCCGATCAGCATCGACACCCGCGAGATGGAGCGGATGGCGGCCGACCCCAAGGTGCAGGCCCGGGCCAAGGAGATCCGGGCCGAGCTGGGCGACCCCAAGACGATCATCCTGGGCGTCGACCGGCTCGACTACACCAAGGGCATCGAGCTGCGGCTCAAGGCGTTCCGCGAGCTGCTGGCCGACGGCAAGCTCAAGGTCGGCGACGCGGTGATGGTGCAGGTGGCGACGCCGAGCCGGGAGCGGGTCGAGCACTACCAGACGCTGCGGGTCAAGGTGGAGCGCGAAGTGGGACGGATCAACGGCGAGTTCGCCCGGGTCGGCGTTCCCGCGGTCCACTACCTGCACCAGTCGTACAGCAAGCAGGAGCTCGCCGCGATGTACGTGGCGGCCGACGTCATGATGGTGACCCCGCTGCGCGACGGCATGAACCTGGTCGCCAAGGAATACGTCGCCTGCCGGGCCGACACCGGCGGCGCGCTGGTGCTCAGCGAGTTCGCCGGCGCGGCGACCGAGCTGCGCCAGGCCTTCCTGTGCAACCCGCACGACCCGGACGGGGTCAAGGACGCCCTGCTCCGCGCGGTGGCGGCCGAGCCGGCCGAGCTCAAGCGCCGCATGCGGGTCATGCAGCGCCACCTGCGGACGCACGACGTCGCCCAGTGGGCCCGCACCTTCCTCGACGAACTGGGCGGCGGCGAAGTCCAGGAGTCCTAGGCCGGCAGCGCGTCGACCACCTCGCCGATCACCACGATCGCCGGGGAGCGCAGGCCGGCTGCCGCGGTGTCGGCGGCCACCGAGCCGAGCGTGCTGCGCAAGGACCGCTGCTGGTCGGTCGAGCCCTCCTGGACCACGGCCGCCGGCGTGGACGCGGCCCGGCCCTCGGCGATCAGCCGCTCGGCGATCGTGGGCAGATTTTTCATGCCCATCAGCACGACCAGGGTGCCGCGCAGCCGGGCCAGCCCTGCCCAGTCGACGAGCGAGCCCGGATTGTCCGGGGAGACATGGCCGGAGACCACGGTGAACTCGTGGGCGACGCCCCGGTGGGTGACCGGGATGCCGGCCAGCCCGGGCGCGGCGATCGAACTGGTCACGCCGGGCACGACCAGGACCGGCACGCCGGCCTCGGCGCACGCGATGACCTCCTCGCCGCCGCGGCCGAAGACGAACGGGTCACCGCCCTTGAGCCGGACGACGAACTTGCCCTCCTGGGCGCGCTCGATCAGGACCCGGTTGATCTCCTCCTGGGCCTTCTGCGGCCCGTACGGGATCTTGGCCGCGTCGACGAACTCGACCTCCGGCCGCAGCTCACCCAGCAGCAGGCCGGGCGCCAGGTGGTCGGCCACCACGACGTCGGCCGCGGCGAGCAGCCGCCGCCCCTTGACCGTGATCAGCTCGGGGTCGCCGGGGCCGGCCCCGACCAGGGCGACGCCCTTCAGATCCGGCTGCGACAGAAGCGGCGAATCCGCCGAGAGAGCACCGGCAACCAGATCGCGTACGGCCATCGCCCGCCGCCGGTCGCCCGCGTCGGTGACCGCCACGGTCACCGGGCCGTGCCGGGTCACGGCCGGCGTCCACGCGGTCGCGGCGTCGCGGTCGTCCGCGCGTACGCAGAAAACGCGGCGGGCCTCCGCCGCCGCACTCACCTCGGCCGCCGCCGCAGCATCGTCGATCGCCACCTGGACCAGCCAGGCCCCGTCGACGTCGGCGGGCTCGAACCGCCGGGCGCTCCAGGTCAGGCGGCCGGCGTCGACGTAGCCGGTCAGCGCCGGCGTCAGCGCCGGCGCGACGATCTCGACCTGGGCACCGGCGTCGAGCAGGGCCGGCACCCGGCGGGTCGCGACCGCCCCGCCGCCGACCACCAGCACACGGCGGCCCTCGAGCCGCAGAGCGAGCGGATAGAGACTCACTTCTCCGACACCCCGGCCGAGTCGAACGTGGCGACCTCGTGCAGCACGCGCACGGCCGACGCGACGACCGGCAGCGCGAGCACCGCGCCGCTGCCCTCGCCCAGGCGCATGCCGAGGTCGAGCAGCGGCTCGAGGCCGAGGCGGCCGAGCGCGACCGAGGCGCCCGGCTCGGCCGAGCGGTGCCCGGCGATCATCGCGGCGACCGCGTCGGGAGCGAACGCGGCGGCGGCCAGCGCGGCCGACGCGGCGATCACCCCGTCGATGATCACCGGCACCCGGTGGGCGGCCGCGCCGAGGATGAAGCCGGCCAGCGCGGCGTGCTCGAGGCCGCCGACCGCGGCCAGCACGCCCAGCGGATCCGATTTGTCGGGGGTGTGCCGGTCGAGCGCGGCGGCGATCACCGACGTCTTGTGAAGGAGCATCGCGTCGTCGATGCCGGTGCCACGGCCGGTCACGGCGGCCGGATCGGAGCCGGTGAAGACCGCGGTCAGGGCCGCCGCGGGCGTCGTGTTGGCGATGCCCATATCGCCGGTGAGCAGGCATTTCGCGCCGGCCGAGACCAGCTGGTCGGCGACCGAGATGCCGATCTCGACCGCGGCCCGGGCCTCGTCGCGGGTCAGCGCGGCCTCGGCGGTCATGTCGCGCGTGCCGCGCCGCACGTTGGCGTCGAGGAGGTTGGGACCGCCGTGCAGCGGAATCGAGACGCCGACGTCGATGACCATGACGTCGGCACCCGCCTGCCGGGCGAACGCGTTGACGACCGCGCCGCCGGCCACGAAGTTGGCCACCATCTGGGCGGTCACCTCCTGCGGCCAGGGGCTGACGCCTTGGGCGTGCACGCCGTGGTCGCCGGCGAACACGGCGACGGTGGCCGGTTCGGGCATCGGCGGCGGGCAGGCGCCGGCCAGCCCGGCCAGGCGCACCGACAGCTCCTCGAGGGCGCCCAGCGAACCGGCCGGCTTGGTCAGCCGGGCCTGCAGCTCGCGGGCCGCGGCCATAGCCGCCGCGTCTGCGGGCCGGATGGCCTCGATGGTCGTCTCCAGGGTCACGGTCGCTCCTCAAGCACTTCGGACAACACTTCGATGAACGCGTCGGTGGTGGCAGTGTCGCGCACGGCCAGTCGGAGCCAGTCGACGCCCAGCCCGGGAAAGGTGTCGCCCCGGCGTACGGCGTAGCCGCGTCGTCGCAGCTCCTCGCGGATTTTGTCGGCCCCGTCCAGGCGTACCGAAAGAAAGGCACTGGCGGGAGCACCGGCGACCGTGAGTTTCGGCACGTGGCCCAGCCGTCCCAATAGATGAGCGCGATCATCGGCCAGGCTCGCGGCGATCGCGCGCTCGGCGGCGACCGCGGTCGGCGACGCGCAGGCGATCGCGGCCGCGAGAGCCGGTGTCGAGACCGGCCAGAGCGGCTGCGCGGCTGCCAGGCGGGGCAGCAGATCGGCCGGACCCAGCAGGTAGCCGATGCGCAGGCCGGCCAGCCCCCAGGTCTTGGTCAGGCTGCGCACCACCACCAGACCGGGAAGATCGCGGCGGCCGGCCAGCGACTCCGGCTCGCCCGCGAAGCCCGGGCGATAGGTCGTGTCCGAAAATGCCTCGTCGACGACGAGCACCCGCCCGGGCCGGGCCAGCTTGGCGATCTCCTCGGCCGGGTGCAGCACCGACGTCGGATTGGTCGGATTGCCGACGAACACGAGATCGGAATCCTCGGGTACCAACGCCGCCTCCAGGCGGAAGCCCGTGTGTTGTTCCAAGATCACGCGCTCGACGCGGTGGCCGGCGTTGCGGAGGGCAGCCTCGGGCTCGGTGAACTGCGGATGGATCACCACGGGGCGCCGCGCTGCGCGCAACGCCTGCGCGAGCAGCACGAACGCCTGGGCGGCGCCGGCGGTCAGAAGGACCTCACCGGGGGTCCGGCGATGCCGTTCGCTCACCGCCGCGACGGCTTCGGCTTCTTGGGGGTACGCGGCGAGCTTGGTCAACGACTCGGCCAGCGGTGCGGACAGCCACTCCGGCATCGGCGCGTGCCGCACGTTGACCGCGAGATCGATCAGCCCTTCCGTCGCCTCAGCGTCACCGTGGTGTCCGAGGTCGATCGTCATGCCCTCAGCATGCCGGACCAGGTTGCGGCCGCCTATTTCGGCCGTTCTGTCCGGTACTGACTGTGGGTTCTCTCATCTTCGGTCGTTCCGTCCGGGAGTGAGCCGTTTTGCCATACCTTCGAGGGGTGTCAGCCGGAAAAGTCGCACCCCTCATCCGAGCCGGGCTGATCGCGGGCCTCGTCGTGGCCGGCCTCGCCTACCCCCTCACCGCCCTCGCCGGCATCGGCGTCAACGCCGGCACCCGGGCGCTGAAGAACATGCCGGACGAACTCACGGTCGTGCCCAACGCCCAGACCACCTACGTGTACGCCCGGGACGGCCGCACCCTACTGACCACGTTCTACGAGGAGTACCGCAAACAAACCAAGATCGAGAACATGTCGCCGTACATCACCGAGGCGATCGTGGCGTCCGAGGACACCCGGTTCTACGAGCACCACGGCGTCGACGCGAAAGGCGTGGCCCGCGCGTTCGTCGCCAACCAGCAGGCCGGCGGCGTCTCCCAAGGCGCGTCCACGCTGACCATGCAGTACGTGCGGATGGCCCTGCGCGACGCGGCCCGGACACCGCAGGAGGCCCTCGACGCCACCGAGCAGACGACCGGGCGCAAAATCCGGGAGATGCGGCTCGCCCTCGAGGTCGAGAAGCGCATGTCCAAGCAGGAAATTCTCGAGCGCTACCTCAACGCAGCCTACTTCGGGCACCGGGCGTACGGCGTCTACGCCGCCTCCCAGATCTTCTTCTCCAAGCTGCCCAAGGACCTCGACCTCGACGAGGCGGCCCTGCTGGCCGGGCTGGTCAAGGCGCCGTCCGCGTTCGACCCGGCCAGCCACGACCAGACGGCGGCGATCTCCCGCCGCAACTACGTGCTCGACCAGATGCGGAAGATGGGATCGATCACGCCGGCGCAGGCCGCGGCGGGTTCCAAGGCCAAGATCACTTTGCATTTGAGCACGCCGCCGAACGACTGCGCGTCAATCTCGGAGAAGCACAACGACTGGGGCTTCTTCTGCGACTACTTCAAAGACTGGTGGATGCGGCAAACCGCCTTCGGGCGCAACCCGGTCGAACGCGAGGAGAACCTGCGCCGCGGCGGCTACACCGTGATCACGTCGATCGACCCGGCCATCCAGGCCTCGGCGCTCAAGCACATCCTCGATAAAGAGAAGAAAAGCAGCAAATATGCTCACGGCCAGGTGGTAATCGAACCGGGCACCGGACGCATCGTCAGCATGGCCGTCAACCGGACCTACTCCCTGGACCAGTCGCACAACGGCAAACACAGCGACCCGTCCAAACGGAAACACGCCAAAGGCAACTATCCGAACACGGTCAACCCGCTGCTCGGCGGCGGCACCATGGCCGGCTACCAGGCCGGATCCACCTTCAAGATCTTCACGATGCTGGCCGCGCTCGAATCCGGGATGCCACTGAGCACGTCGTTCTACAGCCCGCCACAATACGTCTCGAAATACATCACCGCGCCCGGTCCGGCGACCTGCGGCCACCACTGGTGCCCGAAAAACTCCAGCAAATCGATGACCGGCACCCAGACCATGTGGAGCGGCTTCGGCAAGTCGGTCAACACATACTTCGTGCAGCTGGAGGAGAAGGTCGGCGCGGACAAGGCGGTGGCCATGGCGGAACGGCTCGGACTCCAATGGCGTACCGGGGTCGACAAGGAACTGGCAACCCCCGAACACGCCTCCGGGTGGGGCGCCTTCACACTCGGCGTCAGCGACGTGACCCCGATCGAAATGGCCAACGTCTTCGCCACGGTGGCCGACGAGGGCGCCTACTGCGAGCCACTACCGGTCCGCTCGATCAAGAACCGGGACGGCTCCAACGCCACCTTCCAGGGCAAACTCATCGCGGCACCACGATGCCACCGGGTCTTCAGCGCCGACGTGGCCCGGGCGGCGACGGACGCCGCCAGCTGCGTGACCGGGTACGGCGCGTCGAAAGGTAGCTGCGGCGGGTGGGAGACGTCGCCGATGGTGTACGCGACCCTGCACCGCCCGGTGGCCGGCAAGAGCGGCACAACCGACAACAACCGCACGGCGTGGTTCTGCGGCTTCACCCCACAGCTGGCCGCGGCCGCGTTCGTCGCCGACCCCGACAACTCCAACGACTTCGTCGGCTCCGGCCGCTCGACGATCTCCAAATACACGCTCGCCGAGACACTGCGGGACGCCCTGAAGGGCCAGCCCAAGCTGAAATTCACACCGCCGTCGCACGATTTGACCTACGGCGGCCACGACTCGAACGACTCGGACCGGCACAGCTCCAACGACTCCGACAGCACCGACTCCAACTCCGACAACGGCAACTGACATCCGAGGGGCCGCACCGCCGGCCGCCCACCGGCGACCAGCGGCTGGCCGGCCGACTGCCGAACGGTGGCCAGCCAGTTGGTGGCAGTTGCCTGCCGGCCGGCGCCCAGCCAGTTGCTGGCGGCTGGCTGGACCCTCGGCCGACCACCCGGCTGGATGGTTGGCAGCCGACTGGCTGGCTGGCGGCTGATTTTGGCGACCGCCCGGCCGGTGGTTGGCTGGCCTGTCGGCCGACCACCCGGTTGGCGGTTGGCGGCGGCCCGGCCGGCTGGGCGGCGACCGCCCGGCTCGCGGCTGGGCTCAGGCTGCCGGTGCCACGGGCAATTCCGGGTTGCGGGGCGGGCGCCAGCGGGCGTTGCGACCGGCCCGGGCCAGGGCCTGCTCGAGCAGTTCGTCTTCGGGGTCGGCCGGGATCGCCGGGCCGAACATGCCCGGGACGCCCTCGGACGGCCCTTGGGAGAGGAACTCGAGCAGCACCTCGAGCGTGCGCGGATCGGCCGCGTAGTCCTGGCCGGTGGCCCGCGCGAGATCCCAGCTGTGCATGATCAGCTCGTTCATGGCGACGGTGCCCATCGCGGTCGCGGGCATGGTCGCACCGCCGGCGGTTGCCGTGCCGGTCCAGGCGGCCGGATCTTTCCAGGCCGTGGCCAGGTCTTCGAGGAGGACCGGCAGGCGGCTGCGCCAGTGCCGGGAGAGGTGCTCGGCGGACGGCTGCGGCGGCGGGCCGTCGGCCACGGTGGTGTCGGTGCGTTTGCGGGCGGCCAGCGTGAAGGCATAGGCCAGACCCATCAGATGATCGAGCAGGGCGGCGACCGTCCAATCGCCACACGGCGTCGGCGCGATCAGCTCGTCGTCGTCAACTCCCAGCAGCAATGCTCGCAGCTGATGAACCGGCGGGTCGAAGTCCAGCGGCACACGGTCGGCCACGGTCGTCCTCCTTCGGTCGTCGGTGTTAATCCCACGTTACGGGCGGGGTACGACACTTTCGCGGCGAGCGACGGGCGTTTTCGCGACTGGGCGGCTTTCTTTCCGGATCACTTCCCATGGATCCCTGGGAGCGTCCAAGATCAGGACGCGGCTATGTCCACGGTGTCGCTGAGGTTGGCCCCGTTCTGGCCGGGACGGCCCTGGTCAGGCGCTGCCCCGGGCCGCTCGGTCGCGATGCCGTTGCTGTGCGCCCCATAAACCGACCCGAACTCGGCGGCGACCCGTTCCCCCAGCCCATGCCCGGACGGCCCGGCCTCACCCGGCCCCCGCAACGGCATGCCCGGCATGGGCTGCGCCAACTCCCGCTGCTCCCGCGGCGGCATGCCCGGCGCTTGCTGACCCAGCTCACGCGGCTCCCGCTGCGACATGCCCGGCGCCGACTGGCCTGGCTCGCGCGAGGGCATGCCCGGCGCCTGCTGGCCCAACTCCCGCTGCGACATGCCCGGCACCTGGCCCGGCTCACGCGGCGGCATGCCGGGCACCTGGCCCGGCTCACGCGGCGGCATGCCGGGCACCTGGCTCGGCTCACGCGGCGGCATGCCCGGCACCTGCGGTCTTCCCTCGATCGGCCCGCGCTGCGGCAAGCCCGGCGTGGGCCCGGCCTCTCCCGGCCGGCGCGGCGGAAGGTTTTGCGGTTGCGTCGGCGCTTCGGCCGGGCTGCGCTGCGCCATCGCCGGTTCCGCCGCGACGAACTCGACGTGATCGGGGGTCACCGACCCGCGCGATGAGTAGTCCGGACCCGACACGTAATCCGAAACCGCTGGCGCGTAATCGGAACCCGCCGGCGCATAGTCCGAGCCCGCCGGCGCGTAATCCGAGCCCGCCGGCGCGTAATCCGAGCCCGCCGGCGCATAGTCCGAACCCGCCGCCGCATAGTCCGAACCCGCCGGCGCGTAATCCGAACCCGACGGTGCGTAGGACGGCCCTCCGGCGTACTCGGGCTCGCCCGGCGCGAAGCCGGCGCCGAACTCCGTGCCCCGGTGGTCCGCCCGGCCCGGCACGAGATCGCCGCGCTCGACCGGCGGCGGCCCGAAGTCGGGTCCGCTGACCTGGCTCGGCATCTCCGGGGTGGTTGCCGCCCCGACGGTCGGCATCGCCGGCGGGGGCGAGGACATCGCCACCGGGGACGCCGGTGCCGGCGTCTGCTTCGGCTGCTGGAGTGACGCCGGCCCGGCGATCGCCGCCGCCACGATCCGCTTCGCGATCTCGGGCGCGGCCGACCAGTGCAGGCCCAGCTGAGAGGCATGCACCTGCCGCCAGACGAAGCCCTCCGGGTTGCCGCCCGACCAGGTCCACGCCGGCACCGCGCCGGCCCGCGGGGTCACGACCGCCCGGTGCTGCTTGTAGCCCGTGATCCGCGCCCCGCCCGGCGCCAGCACCGATGTGGTCGGCGCGGTCGCCTCGCGGTAGCCGGCGACCGTCTGCTCACCGGTGTAGGCCGTCGCGTCGAGCACCCCGCACATCGGCCGCCCGTCGAACTCGTGCCCTAGCCAGGGCAGCGCCACACCTTCGGCGATCACCGGCCAGCCGTCGGCGGCGAACTTGGCGACCGTGTTGCAGAGCCGGCGGTTGGCCGAGAGCTCCTCCGCGTACCCCTCGGGGAGCCCGGCGCCGACGACCAGCGCGCGGGTGCCCGCCGGGAGCATCTCGTCGCGCAGCGGGTCGACTATGGCCACGTCGGCGCCGGCCGCGGTGAGCAGTTCGGCCGTCTCGACGTACGTGTAGGGCGCCCCCGGGCCGCCGGCCAGCGCGACCACCGGGCGCTGCTCGAACGGGTCGGAGCCGATCGCCTCGGCGGGTGTCCACAGCGGGCTGGGCAGGGCGGGCGCCGAGTTGGCCAGCGCGATCAGGCGGTCGAGGTCGAGGCCGCCGACGACGGCCTCACCCAGCCGGCGTACGGCCCGGCTCGCCTCGACCGTGCGGTGAGCGACCGGGACCGGGCCGTGGGCCCGGGCCGGCAGGACGTTGGGCAGGTCACCGCGCCGCAACGCGCCGAGCACCGGCATGCCGATGTCGTCGAGCGCCGTGCGCAGCATCTGCTCGTGACGCGGCGAGGCGATCCGGTTGAGGATCACGCCGCCGAGGTGCACCATCTCGTCGAACATCCGGAACCCGTGCACCAGCGCGGCGATCGAGTGTCCCATCGCGGCCACGTCGACGACGAGCACGACCGGCGCGCGCAGGGTGGCGGCGACGGCCGCGGTGCCGTCGATCTCGGGCTGCCCGGTCAGCGAGTCGAAGAGACCCATGGCGCCCTCGATCACCGCGAGCTGCGAGCCTGCCGCGCCGTGCGCGAAGAGCGGGGCGACACGCTGCGCGCCCACGAGCCGGGGATCGAGGTTGCGGCCGGGACGGCCGGCGGCCAGGCCGAGGTACGCCGCGTCGGTGTGATCGGGGCCGACCTTGAAGCCGGACGCGGTCACGCCCCGAGCCGCCGCCGCCGCGAGCAGGCCGACCGCGATGGCGGTCTTGCCGTGCCCCGAGGACGGTGCGCTCACGACCAGACGCGGCTGGACGTTCATCAGTGGCTCTCCCCGACGATTCCGTAACTCGGCGCCCGCGTGATATCGACCGCCGCTTGGGCACAGTACCCGCCGGAAATGGACGCCTCGGGCGGCCGGGTAGCCTCGGGGCGTGTACCGGTTCCTCCTATCGCTGCGCTGGCTGGCGGCCGCGGCGCTGGCCGTCGCCGCCGCGCTGGTGATGGTGCGGCTCGGCGAATGGCAGCTGCATCGTTATGAGGAACGCCACGCGATCAACACGCGTATCGATGCCGCCGATTCGACCAAGGCGGTGCCGTTGACCTCGGTCGTCCCGGTGCCGACCACGGCGGGCAAGGCCGGTCCTGCCCCGGGCAGCTCCGTGGCCTGGACAAAGGTGACGTTCAGCGGGCAATACGACCCGTCCCACGAGATCCAGGCGCGCGCCCGCACGGTCAACGGCGACGTCGGCTTCGAGATTTTGACCCCGCTTATGCTGAGCGACGGCGGCGGCGTTCTGGTCGACCGGGGCTGGGTGCCGGCGCCCGAGGCGGGGGCGCTCGCCGCTCCGACGGTGCCGCCCGCGCCGGCCGGCCAGGTGACGGTTGTGGGCCAGGTTCACCTGTCGGAAAGCCGACCTACCCCGATCGAGCACCGGGATGGTCGCCTCGACACCCGCCGCATCTCGGTGCCCCGCCTCGCGGAGCAGATGCCGTTCCCGGTCTATGGGGCCTACATCCTGTTGACCGGCCAGACTCCGGCCAACAGCAAGGCCTTCTCCGAGATTCCGATCGACCACGAGGACGACTGGCAAAACGCGGGTTACACCGTGCAGTGGTGGTTGTTCGCGTGCATGCCCCTCTACGCGTTCGTCTATTACGCGCGCAAGGAGGCGCAGCTCCGGGCCGGGGTCCCGCTGAAGAAGGCGGCCTCGCCCCCGCCGACCGGCGACCGCGTCGAGGAGGCCGACCGCGAGCTGGCGGCAGCCCGCACCGCCCCGGCCGACCCCGCAGAAGCCGCGGCCCCGGTCGGCCGAGCGGAAGCAGCCAGCCCAGCCGGCCGCGCGGAAGCAGCCAGCCCAGCCGGCCACGCGGAAGCAGCCAGCCCAGCCGGCCGCGCGGAAGCAGCCAGCCCAGCCGGCCGCGCGGAAGAAGCCAGCGCGAAAGCAGCCTGCCCAGCCAGCCGCACGGAAGAAGCCAGCGCGAAAGCAGCCAGCCGAGCGGAAGCAGCCGGCCGAGCGGAAGCAGCCGACCCGGCCGGTCGGGCGCCGGAGGCTGCCCCGGCCGACCGTGTGGGTGCGAAGGGCCAGGTCGACCGCAAGCAGGCCGAAAAGGCCGCGCGCAAGCAGGCCGAGAAGGAAGCGGCCGACCGCAAGCGGGCCGCGAAGATCGAGCGCATCCGTGCCGAGGCGGTCCGCAAGGCTCCGGTCGACCGGGTTGAAGAGGCAGATCGTAAACGCGCCGAGGCCGAGGCCAAGCGCAAGCTCGCGGCGCCGTCCGGCCAGGACTAGATTCGCGGCCATGACCGCCACGCCGAGCGATCCGTGGGATGTCCCGCCCGCCGTCACACCGTCCGCGTCGCCGACCCCGGCCGACGAGCCCGGGCCGGTGATCGTGCAGATCGCCGAGATCGGCGTGACCTCGACCGTCGTGCACACCCCGACCGGCGACCTTCCGCTCGCGGGCTCGCAGTGGCAGGTCAACGACTACTGGTTCACCACCCAGCGCATCCCGAGGTGGGCGATTCTGGCCGCGGTCCTCGGCTTCTGCGTGCTGACCGTCTTCAGCCTGCTCTTCCTGCTGGTCAAGGAGTCGGTGGCGCAGGGAACGGTGCAGGTGACCGTGACCAGCGGCACCCGCCAATATGTCGCCCGCATCCCGGTGAAGGACCAGAACGCCGTGACCGCGATCAACCAGCAGGTCAACTATGTGCGGACGCTAGCCGCCCTCTGAGCCGCGACCCAGCGCCTTGACCATCTCGATCGTGTCGGCCTCGGACGCCGGTTTGTCGTCGCGGTAACGCAGCACCCGGGCGAAGCGCAGCGCGACCCCGCCCGGATAGCGCGGCGACGTCTGCACCCCGTCGAAGGCGATCTCGACGACCTGCTCGGGCCGGACCTCGACCACCCAGCCGTTGTCGTTGACCTTCAGTTGCTGGAAGCGCTCGGTCTGCCACCGCAGGAGCTCGTCGGTGAGCCCCTTGAACGTCTTGCCGAGCATCACGAACCCGCCGGTCTCGGGATCGCGGGCGCCCAGGTGCAGGTTGGACAGCCAGCCCCGGCGGCGGCCGTGCCCCCACTCGACGGCCAGCACGACCAGGTCGAGCGTGTGCCGCGGCTTGACCTTGACCCAGGCGGCACCGCGGCGACCCACGTCGTAGGGAGCTTCGGGGGCCTTGACGACCACGCCTTCCTGGCCCTCGCCGAGCGCCGAGGCGAAGGCGGCCGCGGCCTGTTCCTCGGTCTCGGCACTCGTGCGGCCGACGATCAGGGACGGGGGCAGGGTGTCGTCGAGCGCGGCCCAGCGCACCCGTCCGGGCTCGTCGAGCAGGTCGGTGCCGTCGAGGTGGAGCAGGTCGAAGAAGTAGGGCACCAGGACGGCCGTCGCCGCGCCCCGGGTCGCGGCCCGGCTCGACGTCTCCTGGAACGGCCGTGGCCGCCCCGACTCGTCGAGGGTCATCGCCTCGCCGTCGAGCACGATCTCGCGGACCGGCAGCTCGCGCACCCGCGCCACGACCTCGGGCATGCGGGCGGTGATGTCGTCCAGGCTGCGGGTGAAGACCGCCACCTCGTCGCCCGAGCGGTGCACCTGGATGCGGATGCCGTCGAGTTTGACGTCGACCGTTGCCGGGGTGCCGGTGGCGAGCAGGGCGGCCGCCACGTCGGGCGCGCTCTGGGCCAGCATCGGGGTGAGCGGGGTGCCGACCCGCAGGTGGATCTCGTCGAGGGCGGGCGCACCGCCGGTCAGGGCCGCGACCGCGACCTGCTTGAGGTCGCCGGAGAGCAGCAGGGCCCGGCGCACCGCGGTGACCGGCACCTCGGCCGCCTTGGCGATCGCGTCGGCGAGCAGCCCGGCCTGGGCACCCTGCCGCAGCTCGCCGGAGAACAGGCCGATCAGCAGCCGCTGCTCGTCAGCGGTCGCAGCGCCGAACAGCGCGCCGACCAGGTCGCGCCGCCGCGCTTGCGATCCGGCACCGGCGACGACCGAGATCTCGGCGATCGCCGCGTCGACCTGACCAACCGTCAACGTCGGTTGGAGAGCCGGCGCCGGGCGATCGCGCAGGCTCGCATAGCCCACACCGGTCTGGCGCTGGCGAAGCTCGCCGGCCAGATAGGCCGAGCCGGCCGCGATCTCGTCGGGATCGAGTCGCCGCAGCGCGTCGGCCAGGATCTCGATCTTGGCTTTGCGCCCGGAGACTGCCGATATGGCAGCGGAGGTGGCTGCGAGGTCAAGGAACCGCACGGCCCCATCCTGACAGCCACCTCCGACAATTTCTGACTGGAGACGCGCGCTCCCCCGTTAAAACAGCGCACGTCAGGCGGCGAGCGGCTCGGTGATCGGGAAGCCACGAGCCCGCACCGCTTCGGCGACCCGCGTGAGCTGGGCGTCAATGGCGCAGAGAGAGGCGGAGATCTCGTCGAGATCGTCGGTCAGTGCGGTGTCGTCCCACCGGGCGACGTCGATGTCATCGAGAGCAAGCACGGCGGCCCGGAGCCGTGCAATGGACTCGAGACGTTTGCGGGAACGGAGTCGATCAATGGAATCGCGCGGCCCGACGGGCATAGGCCGCAGCCCGGCGGCGACTGCCGGGCGAGGCTCATTCGAACGCATGTTCGATATCCTAACAGGACGAGACGGCCTGCCGCACCATAATCACCCGTTGAAGTCGCGCCTCCCACAAAGCGGGAAATCGCAGGTCAGGACTGCAATATCGGCGAAAACACGTCGACCGCGTCGGCCGGCACCGCCGCAGCGGCCACGAAGCCGTCGGGACGCACGAGGTAGAGCCAACCCGGCCTGAGCGACGAGGCCGACGGGGCGGGCGGGAACACGTGCACGGGAACACCCAGGTCCGGGACGTCGGTCGCGCGGACCCCGCCGTACGCGTGAATTTGCCATCGCAGCGAGCGCAAGCTCGCGAAATTGTCCCCGGCCCACGGCAGCCGCCGGCCCACCACGGGATCGCGCCGGGCACCGACGGCGCCCGGCGTCATCCAGTAGTGAATGCGAATCTGGGAGACGTATTCGAAAAGCCGTGAGCCACGCGGCGCGAGCCGGATCGCGAGCGGCACCACCAGCCGCACGACGACCCGCCGAAGCGCGCGCCGGCTGCGCTTGCGCGAGGTGATCAGCCGGAAGGCCTGGTCGGTCGTCGCGACCAGCTTGCGGGCGACCGGGCGCCGCTCGGCCTCGTAGCGGTCGAGCCACCCGTCGCGGCGCCGGCCCTGCAGCACGTCGGCCAGCTTGAAGGCAAGGTTGTGGGCGTCCTGCAGCCCGGTGTTCATGCCCTGGCCGCCGACCGGCGAGTGCACGTGGGCGGCGTCCCCGGCCAGGAAGAACGGCCCGTCCCGGAACACCGCCGCGACCCGGTGGTGCACCCGGTAGGTCGCGAACCAGCGGGCCTCACCGTAGGTGATCGCGAACTGCTCCCGCAGCCGGGCCCGGGCGTCCTCCTCGGCCAGTTCGTCGCCGAGGTCGTCGTCGTGCACCTGGCCGATCAGGCGGAAGTTGCCGCGGCCGCTCATCGGGAAGCCGACCATGAAGTCGTCCCCGCCCGGCCGTACGTTGATCGCGTCGGCGACCAGCCCGGCCACCGCCCCTGCATCGATCACGAAGAAGCGCTGCGGGTTGGTGACCCCGTCGTACGCGATGCGCCGCGCCTTGCGCACCTGGGAGTTGGACCCGTCGCACCCGACGCAGAAGCGCGCGACCACCGTGTCGTTGCCGACCTTGGCCGTCACCCCGGTGTCGGTCTGCGCGAGGGCGGTCAGCGCCGTCTCCCAGCGCACGTCCGCCCCGAGCGCCCGCAGATTCTCGTAGAGGATCTCCTCGTTGCGGCTCTGCTCCAGCACCTCGATGAACGGGTACGGAGTGCGGCCCTGACCGAGCGGGCCGAGCGGCACGCGCCCGAAGACCCGGTCGAGGTAGCCCGGGGCGAGCGCGGTCGCCCGATGAGACTCCTTGAGCACCCGGTCGGCGAGGCCGAGCTGGTCGTAGATCTCGAGGCTGCGGGCCTGCACGACCAGCGCCCGCGACTCGCGGGTCGGACCGGCCTTGCCGTCCACGACGACCACGCCGACCCCGAGTTTGACCAGCCAATTGGCGAGCATCAGCCCGGTCGGGCCGGCACCCACCACGAGCACGTCACACGACAGCTCGGCCATCGCGACACTCCTCTTATCGGGTCGAAGCCTCCGCGACATTCCTGAGCAGCAGTGCCTCGGCGACGCAGACCCGCGCGAACTCGCCCAGGTGCAGGCTCTCGTTCGGGCCGTGTGCCGCCGAGAAGGGGTCTTCTACGCCGGTGACCAGGATCGACGCCTGCGGGAAGAGCTCCTGGAAGGTGGCGATGAACGGGATCGACCCGCCCACGCCCATGTCGACCGGGGCGGTGCCGTCCCAGGCCGCCTGGAACGCCGCCCGCGCGGCGTCGAACGCCGGGCCGGTCGCGTCGATCACGCACGGCGCGCCGTCGCTCTCCAGCGTCACCTCGACGTGGGCGCCCCACGGCGCGTACTTCTCGAGGTGGGCACGGATCGCCGCGTACGCCGACTTCGGGTCGTCGCCGGGCGCCAGCCGTACGCTGATCTTGGCCTTGGCCGACGGCTGGAGCGCGTTGGCGGCCGCGTTCGTCGGGGGCGCGTCGATGCCGAGCACCGAGACCGACGGCTTGGTCCAGGCCCGGTCGGTGATCGAGCCGTTGCCGATCAGCTTGACCCCGTCGAGCAGCCCGGCCTCGTGGCGGAACCGGTCCTCCGGGTAGTCGACGCTGGCCCCCTCGCGGCCGACCAGCCCGTCGATCGCCACCTCGCCCTGCTCGTCGTGGAGCGTGGCGAGCAGCTTGACCAGTGCGGTCAGCGCGTCGGGCACCGGGCCGCCGAACATGCCGCTGTGCACCGCGCTCTTGAGCACCCGCACCTCGACGAACGCGTTGACCAGGCCGCGCAGCGAGGTGGTCAGGGCGGGCTGGCCGATGTCCCAGTTGCCCGAGTCGGCGATCACGATGACGTCGGAGCGCAGCACGTCGTTGTATTTGTTGAGGATCGTGTCGAGGGACTCCGACCCGTACTCCTCCTCGCCCTCGACGAAGACGACCACGCCGACCGGCAGATCGTCGCCGAACGCGCGCAGCGCCGCCACGTGGGCCATCACGCCGGCCTTGTCGTCGGCCGCGCCTCGGCCGTAGAGCCGCCCGTCGCGCTCGGTCGGCTCGAACGGCTCGCTGGTCCAGAGGGCGGGGTCACCGACCGGCTGCACGTCGTGGTGCGCGTAGAGCAGCACGGTCGGCGCACCGGCCGGCGCGGCCTTGCGCCCGATCACCGCGGGGCGGCCACCCTCCCGGACGATCTGCGTGTCGAGGCCGCAGCCGCGCAGCAGCTCGGCGACCGCCTCGGCCGACCGGTCGACCTGCGAGTGGTCGAACCCCTCGAAGGCGATGGACGGGATGCGGACCAGCCGCTCGAGGTCGGCGCGGACGCCGGGCATCTCCCGCGCGACTGCGGCGCGCAGATCGGTTTCAGAAAGGCTCATGGCCCGATCGTAGTTAGGAGTCGCCGTCGCGGCGCCCGCGGTCGTTCACCCACGAGCGCGCGCCGCGCGCGGCGGAACCGGCCAGGTCGGCGGCGCCGTCGCCGAGCTTGCGCAGCAGGCCGACCAGCGGGTCCTGCGAGTTGTTGAAGCTCTCGCGATAGGAGTTGGCGGCGGCCTTCACGTCGTCGGCGACCGAGGCGTCGCCGTCCGAGTCGCGGCGCGGGTAGTCGCCGCTGAGGATGCGCGCGTAGTCGCCCGAGTCGACCCACCGCCGCAGCTCGGAAGCGCGGGCGACCGGCACCGGGTGGGTGCTCCACGCAGTCATGCCGAGCTTGTGGATGCTGTCGCGCAGGTCGCCGCCACCCTCGTATTCGGCCGCCTGCTCGAGGAACGCCGCCGTGTCGATCTGCGAGAGGTCACCGCCGCCGGCCAGCTTCATGAGCAGCCGCAGCGAGGCGGCCGGGTCCTGACCGGCGAGCAGGCCCGCGCGGTCGGCCGACAGCTCGGCCTTGCGCCACCACTCGAACATCGCGGCGATGATCGCCCGCAGCGCGATCGCGCCGACCGGCAGCCAGCTCAGGCTGGCCGCCCAGCGGGTGAGGATCATCAGGATCGTGCGGTAGACCGCGTGGCCGCTGCGCACGTGGCCGATCTCGTGGCCGAGCACCGCGCGCAGCTCGTCGTCGTCGAGCCTTTCGACCGCGCCGGTGGTGATCACGATGAACGGCTTGTCGATGCCGATCGCCGACCCGTTGATGACCGGGTCCTGAGTGACGTAGAGCTCGGGCAGTTCGGCCACGTCGAGCGTGCTCGCCGCGTCGGCGAAGATCTGGTAGACCCGCGGGTATTGCCGGTGGTCGACGCGGATCGAGCCGGCCAGGAACGACAGGCGGAAGCCGCGCTCGTTCCACATGCCGAAGAAAGCCTTCACGACATCGTCGAAACCGCGCAGCTCGCGCAGGGCGGTCAAGGCGCCCCGGTCGGCCGGGTGCTCCCACGCTCGCGAGCTGATTCCGGTCAGGGTGACCCGCCGGCGCACCGGGCGGCTCTCTTCGTCGGTCATCTCGTCCCCACCCGTTCTCGCTGGTCAGAAGCTTCAGAGCCTCGCATAACGATCATCGGCGGTCTCGGCCGAACCGTCGACGACCAGGTCGGCATGCTGTTTCGTCCGGTCGGCGGCGAAGTGGCGATCCTCGGCCAAGCGCCAGCGCTCAAGGTACGCCCGAAACGCAAGACTGTCGTTACCGTCACGCGCCAGCGCTCGGGAAAACCGCAGCTCAGCCGGGGCGTCGACGAAAACAATCAGGGAAAGTTCAGGGCGGATCCCCCTACGGGCCGCGCTGACCCCCTCCAAGATCACGACCGGTGCCGGGTCGAGCCGCACCGGGACCGGGTCGAAGGCGCCGCGGTCCCAGCGATAGCGCCGGTAGAACGCCGTTTCGCCCCGGCGCAGCGGCCCGAGCACCGACTCCTCCAGCCGCTCCCAGAAGGTGAACTGATCCTCCCAGCCGTCGAGAAGATCGTCGGTGTGCACCACCGGCGCGTCGATCCGTTTGGCCAGCCTCAGCGCGAACCGCGTCTTGCCGGCCCCCGAAGGGCCGTCGACCGCCACCAGACGGACGTCGCCCAGGCGGGGCTCCAGCTTCTTGATGTACGCGGCGAGCTGCGCGAACGTCCCGTCAAACACCACGCGGCGCTCCCGGGGGCACGAACGGCAGTCCCGCCGGAGGGCCGTCCTCGATCAGCCGCAAGATCGCGGACGTGTCCAGATGCTCCTCGACCAGGTCACCGAGCGCGTCCAGGGCCCGCTCCCGGATCACCGCAAAGCGGGTGTCCGGCGCGACCGTGAACCCGTGCCGCCCCGCCTGCCGGGCCGCCCCGGTCAGGAACCGCCGCCGGAACTCGTCCGACTCGAAAGCGCCGTGCCAGTGCGTACCCGACACGTTCCGGTCGACCGCCCCCTCGGGCCGCCCGTCGCCATAGCGGAGCAGCGGCTCGGGCGCGTCGCTCACCGCGTACCCGTGATGGATCTCGTAGCCGGAAACCGGCGCACCCAGCCCGGCCCCCGACGGGCGGGCGAGCGTCTTGCGCTCGGCGAAGCCGAAGTCGACCGGCAGCAGGCCGAGGCCCGGCACCGTGCCGCGACCGCTCTCCACCTCGTCATTGATCGTGCGGCCGAGCATCTGGAAACCGCCGCAGATGCCGAGCAACGGCTTGCCGGCCCCCGCGTGCCGCTCCACCGCGTCGGCGAGACCGGTGCGGCGCAGCCAGTCGAGGTCGCTGACCGTGGCCTTCGACCCCGGGATCACCACCAGGTCGGCGTCGGCGAGATCGCCCGGCTCGACGGTCAGATGCACCCGGACCCCCGGCTCGGCGGCGAACGCCTCGGCATCGGTGGCATTCGAGATCCGCGGAAGACGGACCACGGCGACCCGCAGCCAGGACGTTCCCCGCGGGGCCGCCGGGCGGCCCAGCGTCCGGCCGTACGCGAGGGAGTCCTCCGCATCCAGCCAGACGTCATGGTCGAAGGGCAGTACCCCGTGGACCGGCCGTTGTGTCGCCGCGGTGATCATGTCGAGGCCCGGCTTCAGCAGGCTCAGGTCACCACGGAACTTGTTGATCACGAAGCCGGCGACGTGCGCCTGGTCCTCCGGGCCGAGCAGCGCGAGCGTCCCGAAGAAGGCCGCGAACACCCCACCCCGGTCGATGTCGCCGACCACGATCGCGGGCAGGTTCGCGTGCCGGGCCAGCCCCATGTTGACGAAGTCGCCGTCCCGCAGATTGATCTCGGTGGGACTGCCCGCGCCCTCACAGATCACCGCGTCGTACTCCTGCTGAAGCTCGGCCAGAGCGGCGTACGCGGTCTTGGCCAGCGTGGGCCGCAGCGAGCGATAGTTGCCCGCCGTGACCGTGTCGACCGCCCGGCCGAGAAGGACCACCTGGCTGGAACGATCGCTCCCGGGCTTGAGCAGGACCGGGTTGAACCGGAGGTCCGGCGGCAGGCCGCAGGCCGCCGCCTGCATCGCTTGAGCGCGCCCGATCTCGCCGCCCCGCCCGTCCACGCCGACGACGACCGCGGAGTTGTTGGACATGTTCTGCGCCTTGAACGGGGCAACCTTGACCCCGCGGCGATGCAGCCAGCGGCAGATGCCGGCGGTGACCACACTCTTGCCGGCATCCGAAGTGGTGCCGGCGACCAGAAGCCCGCTCATCGCGTCGCCGCCCCAGCGACCCGAGGCTTCGCCGATTTCCTTGCCGACGCGGGGGCCTGCGCCCTTGCTGATCGCTTCGCCGACACGGTGGCCTGCGCCTTTGCTGATCGCTTCGCCGTCGCGGTGGCCTGCGCCTTTGCTGATCGCTTCGCCGTCGCGGTGATCGCTGCGATGCCGAGCGCGAGTGCGCCGACGACGCCGCTCAGCCGGGCCGCCCGGCGCAGGTCGCCGGCCTTCGGGCGGGGGCCGTCGCCGAGCAGGGGCCGGGTCTCGCTGCGGCCGAAGTAGACGTTGCGGCCGCCCAGCCGCACGCCGAGCGCGCCGGCCATCGCCGACTCGCACTGGCCCGCGTTGGGCGACGGGTGATCATTTCGGTCACGCAGCCAGACCCGCTTCGTCTCCCGCGGATCACCGCCGGCCGTCCTCGCCGCCGCGATCGTGAGCAGCCCGGTCAGCCGGCTCGGCACCAGGTTGAGCACGTCGTCGAGGCGGGCGGCCGGGGTGCCGAAGCGGGCATATCGGCTGTTCCGGTGACCGACCATGGCGTCGAGCGTGTTGGCGGCCCGGTAGCCCAGAAGACCGGGAATGCCGAGGATCGCACCCCAGACCAGGGGCGCCACCACGGCGTCGGAGGTGTTCTCGGCCACCGACTCGACCGTGGCCCGGGCCAGTTCCGGCTCGTCGAGCCCCTCCGGGTTGCGGCCGCAGAGGTGACTGAGCCTCCCCCGGGCGGCCGGAAGATCTCCGCGCTCGAGATGCGCCGCCATGACGCGGGACTCTTTCCGCAGCGTGCGGCCGCCCAGCACGGTCCAGGTGGCAACGGCCGTGACCGCGGCCCGGGCGATCGGCCGGTCTCGGGTGGCCCGGACCGCCACATAGCCGGCCGCCGCCGGAACCCCCACCGCCAGCCCGGCGAAGAGGGCACCGGCTCGGCGCTCCGGCGCGTAGATCTTTCGCTCGAGTTTTCCGGCCAGCGTGCCGAACCCGGCCACCGGATGCCACCGTCTCGGGTCGCCGACGATCGCGTCCAACACGTAACCCGCGACCAGCCCCGCCGCATCCGCTCGACCCACCCGGGAATCCTATGACCCGAGCAGGTCCCACCGGTTACCGGCGATGTCGAGAAACACAGCCACCCGCCCGTAGGCCTCTTCCTTCACCGGCCGCACGAACGTGACGCCGGCCCGAACCAGCCGCTCATAGGCCGCGTCGAAGTCGTCGACCCGCAGGAACAAACCGACCCGCCCGGCGAACTGGTTGCCCACAGCATCTTTCTGCGCCGCCGAGTCGGCCTTGGCCAGCAGAACGCCGGTCTGGCCGCCCGGCGGCCGCACCACGACCCACCGCTTCGCCTGTCCGTCGGTCGTCTCGGCCGGTTTGTCCTCCACCAGCTCAAACCTCAGCACCTGGGTGAAGAACGCGATGGCCTCGTCGTATTCGTCGACGATCAAGCTGATCAACTCGAGGTTGGCGGGCCGCCCGGGGGAATCCATTCCACCATCTTCGACTCCGGCGGCGGGCACGGCTCACGGTGGTCCCCGGCCGGGAGACGTCAGACGCCGATCGTTTCCTGACCGCCCCCGGCAGGGCCGCCGGAGACCCCAGCAACGCTTCACGTTTGCCGCCGCCGGCCTGGTCCGGTTGCCTCGGGCGCGTGGCGAGACGACTGTTCCCTGAGCGCCCGCCGGAGGCTTGACTTGCCGCGGTCCGGGCACGGCCGCGGAGGCTTCGCCGGTCACCGCCGGCGACCGGCGATAGCCGCATGAGAGTCGATCGATAGTGGACGCCGCTACGTTGCTATTTCGAAGCGCGTCCATGAACTGATCGGAAGGAAAGTGCTAATGCGCCTACGTACAAAGGTCGTGTCAGTATTGGCGTCAACCGTTGTGGCCGCCAGTGGGCTATGTCTGGCGACCACCGACTCTGCTTTGGCAGAGCCCTCCGGTTGGCACGCTTACGGCAACACCAACCCTGTAACGTCCAGTTCAAGTCACTGGATGTGCGGCACCACCCAGCCGGTCGACACCAATCTGCTCGTACAGGTGTGCGCCGTTAGATCGAAAAATCTAGAGAACGTGGAGTCGGCGGTGATCGTGCGCAACAACCGATCCGGCATGTACGGGACGGAAGTGGCGGCCGCACTGTACGAGGAATATTCCGGCTACGTTCTCGCTCGTAGCACCTGCCCGAACTCGGGAGTCGCACCGAACTCCTGGTCGGTGTGCTTCGGAACCGTCCGCGAGGACGGCTATCCGGTATACGTGGGCTCGTCAGGCGTCAATGGCAAAAATACGTACGGCTCACCTGATGTCTGACGGCGGTTAGCGCTCGCGGGCCCGCGAGGTGGACAAACGGCATATGGACAAGGGTCCGGGGCGTGCCCGGTGCGCTAGCGGCCGGTGGGTCGATCTGGCCAAGCGGGTTTGTGCCGAGCCACCGCCAACGGACGGCGCGTGGGCAGACGCCGGCGAGTTCAGCCGGTCGTAGCATTTGATCTTGGCGGGTCGGTGGGACAGGATTCCCGCTGTGCGCAACATGTTGACCTTGGTCGATCGTGAAGA